>JADFHV010000148.1 GCA_022566975.1 Chloroflexota bacterium | reverse complement strand
GAACTCTCGCTCTGTACCAAACACCGCCTCTTCGAAGGTTACGGACACCGAGTACTGAAGGTCGGCTCCCCGCGCGCCGGCGGTCGTACGAGTCCGGGCGCCTACGCCGCCCCCGAAAAAGGCGTCAAAGATGTCGCCGAAGCCGCCGAAGTTCTCGAATCCCTCAAATCCCCTACCGCCATTGGTCCTGACCCCGGCGTGGCCGTAGCGATCGTAGTCGGCCCTTTTGGCGGGATCGGAGAGGACCTGGTAGGCCTCGTTTATCTCCTTGAACCTCTCCCCGGCGCCGTCCGACTTGTTACGGTCGGGGTGGTACTCGAGGGCGAGCCTTCGGAACGCCTTCCGAATGTCCTCTTCCGAGGCACTGCGGGAAACGCCAAGGATATCGTAGTAGTCTCGTTTGCTGGTCGTCATAAGCTAGGGCGACCGCCCCGACAGAGAGGCAGGCGCGTTTGATCGTGTTCCAGGCATCAGGCTCCATTATAGGGGCAGAGATGAAGCCCGACAAGCGCCTACGGGGCCTTGCGCGCGCCGGCGCGCGGATTTAGTAGTCAACGGTCGGCCAGGGAGTTGAGGAGTCCTATAGCCAGTGCCGCGTGGTTGCCCAGAAGCTCCGGCTGGATGAACTCAAGTCTGTCCTCGAGGGTGTGGCTGCGCGAGAAGTCGTCCGCCAGGAAGAAAAGGAAAGGCACGCCCGCCTCTTGGAAGGGAGCGTGGTCGCTGCTGGTCCCTTCGTCGAGGGACTGGCGCCGCTCGACCTCTATCCCGTTGGCTTGCCCGTATCTCAGGACCAGGTCCGCGAGGTCCGGGTCCCCAAGCACCGCCGCTACGTCCCCCGTGCCTAGGGCGTCGAAGTTGAGCATCGCTATCAGGTCTTCCAGCTCGTCGGGCCCCAGAGAATCGATGTAGAACCGGCTGCCACGGAGTCCGATCTCCTCTGACCCGAACGCGATGAACCGCAGCGTGAACGGGTAGGTCTGGTCCGACACCTCTCCGGCTATGGCCATCATGGCGGCGATCCCTGCACCGTTGTCGTTGGCTGCCGGGATGTCCGGGACCGTGTCGTAGTGTCCTCCCAGGATCACGACCCCACCGTCCGGCCCCGTGCCGGGCTTCTCCGCGATGACGTTACGCGTTTCCTGCATCTCAACGGTGACCGAGACGGTCGCCTGGACCTCACCGGTGGACATGAGCTGCAGCAGGGCTGCTCCGTCCGAGCGGGAGATCGATATCGCGGGGATACTGCCTTGATCGCTGAGAGTCCCACGGAAAGATCCCGGGAGGTTGTTGTAGATGACAGCAGCCAGTGCACCCGCCTCGGCCACGCGGGTGACCTTCTCCTCGAAGGTGATGGTCCCGCGCTGGATGAGGGCTATCTTGCCTTCAAGGCCTCCGGCGGGCAGGTCCCCCTCGAAGGCGCCTCCGACGTCCACCAGAGGGCCTGCGGCCTCACCCAGGGCCGACCTGGTTATCCGAAGCCCGCGCATCTCCGACTCCTCCGAACCCTGCTGCGTCAGTGACAGCCGCGCCAACCGGACCTCGACTTCGAAGGGCTGAAGTTGGGCCTCGTACCCGAGGGCCTCGAACCGCGCCTTAAGGAACTCGGCGGCCGCTCTCTCCTGCTCGGTAGCGCTCGCCCTGGGGCTGACGTCCCGCGTAAACGTGCCGAGGAAGGTCATGGCCTCGTCGGCCAATCGAGAGGATAGGTCGGTCGCCGGTGCGACAGTTGGAGACGCCGTCTGAGGAGCCGGTGTCAGCGTCGGGGTGCCAGGCGCCGGCGACGGACTCGGACTGGCGGCAAGCTGGGGGGTCGCCGTTGGGTCCGACAGGGTCGGCGGCGCGGGGACCGGGGTCGCGACGGTGGTGGCAGTCGCAACCGCTGTCGCCGTGGGCGTCGGCTCGGGAGCCGCCGACCCGCCGCAAGCGGTCGCAAGGAAGGCCAGAGCGAGCAACGCTCCAGTCAGAACGGCGTAACCCCTCATGACCTTCATGACCATCTCATCTCCTCATCTCTGGCACGTCCCGCTACCGATAGCGGATCGACCCCTGACCATTTGATGCGGTGCCCGGCCGTGAAGGGTTAACGCCCGGTCGTTTTTTCCCTCAGAAACGTGGGTGCCCACCAGTTGAGGTCGCTCATTATCCTCATGAGCGCGGGCACCAGTAATGCGCGGACAATGGTTGAGTCGATGAAGATGGCCAGCGCGATGCCGAACCCCAGCATCTTAACGATGAGTACCTCACTGGCGGCGAAGGCCGAGGCCACTAGTATGAGGACCAGGGCCGCGCTTGTGATGATTCCCCCCGAGCGTTCCATGCCCGTAGCCACACTGTGGGTGTTGTCCCCGGTGGCGTCGTACTCCTCTTTGATTCGGCTCAGGAGAAAGACCTCGTAGTCCATGCTCAACCCGAAGACGATGGCGAAGAGCAGAATGGGGACGGACGCCTCCGTGAAGCCCTCGGAAGTGAACCCGAGGAGGCCCTCGAACCTGCCCTGCTGGAAGACGAAAACCAGGGCTCCGAAGCTGGCCAGGATGCTCATCATGTTCATCAGGACCGCCTTCAACGGCAGCACGACGGAACGGAACAGCCACAGGAGACATAAATAGGTCGCGATGGTGACGAAGATTATCACCTTGGGGAAGTCGGAGTACATCCTGTCCACCGTGTCGGTAACGTCCGGGGTCACACCGGTCAGAAAGGTCTCCAGGTCGCCGGCGGGCATGTCGCGTCTGATCTCGTCCACCAGCGCTTTGGTCTCGTCTGAGACGGGATGGGAGGTGCTGACTATGCGCATCATGCTGGTGTCCCGAGAGTCGCTGACCAGCTCATCCAGGGCGGTCGCGACCTCCGGTCCGCCGAGCTGCCCCGGAGAGTGCGAGGTGTACAGACGCTGGTATCCTTGGCGGCTCAGACTGGAGTCGAGCGAGACTATGCTGTCTACCCTGACCACCCTGGGGTCTTCCTCGAGCCGACGCGCGAAGTCGTAAGCCGCCCCGACGTTTTCCGGCGACAGCACACTCGTCTCCGACGTGGCTATCAGGACGATGGGCGCCAGCTCGCCGGGGCCGAACTCTTCGGCGGCCACCTGCCAGCCTCGCCTGGCTTCGGCGTCGCCCGGGAGGATAGAGGCCCACGGGGTGCCCGGCTTGACATCGAGAAAGGGCAGACCCAGCAGCAGGAGTCCGGTGACGACGGGCACGATGACCAGCAGAGGGTGCCTCATGACCCATGCGGAGAGCCGGAGCCAGAAGCGGCCTTCTCCCACCGGCCGCGGGATGACCGACAGGCTGTTGACGCGCGCGCCAAGCGTCCCCAGCAGGGCAGGCACCAGGCTCAGCGCCAGCAGCATCGAGAGCAGAATAACGGCCATGCCACCGATTCCCAGGGAGCGCAGCATCATGAAGTCGAAGAGCAACAGGCCCGACAGGCCGATCACCGAAGTGGCGGCCGAGAACAGGATGGCCTTGCCGGCCGTCGAGCAGGTCACCGCCACCGCCTCCTCCACAGTTCGACTCGCCAACTCCTCGCGGAACCTGCTCACCATGAGCAGCGTGTAGTCGACGGCCATACCGAGCCCCAGGAAGGAAGCGATGTTGAGGACGAAAATGGACATGTCAGTGGTCTGGGCCAGCAGATAGACCAGCGCGAGAGTCGTCGTGATACTGACCAGTCCCATCACAAGGGGGAGGCCGGCCGCGACGACACTTCCGAATACGACCACCAGGGCTATCAGCACCAATGGGAGCGCAATGATCTCGGCCCGTCGCAGGTCACGCTCGCTGGCCTCGTTGAGGTCGGAGAATATTGCGATGCCGCCTGTTGTCCACACCTGCAGCTCCCCGGGCCGCAGCCGTTTCCGAATCTCGGGGAACATATCGATGGCGGCATCGATCTGGGCGTCCAGCAGCACGAAACCGTAGGTCGTACGCCCATCGGCCGAGATCATGTCAGGGTTGTTGGTGTTGTAGTACGTGACGACGCGCCTCACCTCCGGAATATCCCTGAGCGGGGCCACGGCCCCCTCTACGGCCTGGGCGTACCTGGGGTCGGTGACCTGCAGCTCGTCGCTGGAGAAGACGAGGGTGACGGAGGACTCGGGGATGTCAAGGCGGTCGGACATGAGCCTCAGCGCGACGCGAGACTCGGTCTGCGCCTCGCCAAAGCCCGACTTGAGGGCGGAGGTCACCCTCGGGGCCAGTACCAAGCTGGGGACGAGCACCGCGGCCCAAAGGGCGACGACCCACCACCGGCGTCTGACCATTAGCAGGCCGAGGTCGTGGAGGGTCAAGGCGTAGCGCCCTCAATCAGGGCCTGGCGCTGTGTCAACAGCGAGCGGACGGCCCCCATCACTTCGGTGAGCTCAGTACAGGCACTTCGGTGAGTTCAGCACAGGCCTCGCCTTCCCCCGCACGCGGGCGGAAGGGACGCGGAAGGGACGTTGGTTCCTCTCCACGTGGAACGGGGGAGAGTCAGAGAGAGCCGCAGCGTGGGGCTAGGTGAGCCCCTTGAGGGGCATCTGTCCGGCTCCCTTGCCGTTGGTGCGCCCCTTCATCGCCTCGGTAGGAGCGTTGTCCCCATCGAGGTCCCTTACACACGCTATGGACGACACCCCATCGCCCGGCTGAGGCTTGAAGATCGTGACTCCCTGCGTAATCCTGCCGATGCTCCGTATCTCCGACAGGTTCGTGCGGAGTACCTGCGCCTGCTCCGACAGGACATAGACCTCTTTGCTGTCGACGACGACCTGGGCCGCCGCGACCTTCCCTGTCTTGCGAGTGATGTTGAAGGTCTTGATGCCGAATCCCCCTCTGCCCTGACGCCGGTACTTGCTTAGAGGGGTTAGCTTCCCGTAGCCCAGCCTACTGATCACCAGAAGTCTGGAGTCAGGGCCGCCCACGTCCATTGAGATGACCCGGTCTTTTGAGCGTAGTCCCATTCCTCGCACGCCTCCGGCGCCCCTGTGATGGGGGGTCACCTCCGCGACGGGGAACCTGATGGACATCCCCTGCTGGGACACCATGATGATGTCTTCCTCTTCCTTCGCCAGCCGTACCGCCACCAGCTCGTCGTCGCTCTTGAGGCGCATCATGATGAGGCCGGAAGGGCGAATGGACGAGATGGCACTCAGG
The DNA here is from genome assembly GCA_022566975.1 of Chloroflexota bacterium. Next base: position 637 of record JADFHV010000148.1, on the reverse strand, counting down.
CGGAGGCGCGCAATGCGTCCCTTCCTGGTTGCCATCACCAGGAAGATGTCCTCCTGTTCCAGGTCCGCCACCTCGAAGACGGCGTTGACCCGTTCGGTATCGGTCAGGGGTACCACGTTGACGATGGGCACGCCCCTGGTGTTACGGGAGGTATCCGGTCGGAGCTCGTAAGAAGTCAAGGCCAACACCCTGCCCGTGTTGGTGAAGAACAGCAGCTTGTCGTGGGTATCTACGACCAGGATGTGCCTGACCGGATCGTCGTCCTTGGTGTTCATGCTGACGACGCCCTTGCCGCCCCGGTGCTGGCTCCTGTAGGTGTTGGCCGGAATCCGCTTGATGTACCCGCCCTCGCTGAGGGTGATCACGATCGACTCGTGGGCCTCCAGCTCCTTCCGGTCGAAATCGTAGGCGTAGTCGGTGACGACAGTCAGACGCTTCTGGCCGAACACCTTCTTGAGCTCAAGAGTCTCGGTCTTCACCTCGGCCATAACCTTGGCTGGGTCGGCCAGGAGCTCTTCCAGGCCCGCTATGGTCTTCTGGAGCTCCTGGTACTCGGTCTCCAGGCGCTCGCGTTCGAGGGCGGCGATGCGCCGGAGCTGCATGTCGAGGATGGCCTGGGCCTGCACCTCGTCCAGGC
>JADFHV010000147.1 GCA_022566975.1 Chloroflexota bacterium | reverse complement strand
GCCCAGTTGATCCGCCATGGGCTGGGGCAGGCGGGTAGGCTGAATCCCAATGCCAAGACGGGCCCGCCGCACCCGTCCGTGGGCCAGCAGATCATCCACCACCCGCCTCAGCGTCGGTACGGGCACCGTCAAAGACACCCCTCGCAGCAGGGCCGACGTGTTCAGGCCCAAGACCTGTCCCGCGGCGTCCACCAGAGGCCCTCCCGAAAAGCCCGGGTACATCACGAGATCGGTCTGGAGATAGCGGTCGACGCTTCCGCCCGCAGGCGTCCTCCAGGCGTCGCCCAGGGCGCTGACGATGCCAAGCGTCGCCAGCACGCTCTGGCCTGGACGGCCAAGTGCCAGTACCATGTGGCCTACACGGGGCGCTCCCGCCCCACCCTTAGAGGCCGGGCGCTCCAGGACACCGTCCCGGGCTTTCAGCACGGCGACATCGGTCGTAGGGTCTCGCCCGACCAGGCTTGCGGCTACGCTACTACCGTCGGGCAGTCCGATCTTGATGTTGTCGTCGCGCTCTATGACGTGGTGGGCCGTCACTATAACTCCGTCGGACGACCACACGATTCCACTGGCAGGCAGGCGTCTCCGCGCCTCGACGCGGACGACCGATGGACCCGCTTGGTCCACGGTGTCGGCCAGGTCTTCTGATAGTCTCGATAGCAGCTCAGCCATGTGTCCTCCTGTGTCTGGACCGTATAACCCCAGCTTACAACCGGGGGACGCGGCGGGACACCGACCGTTGGGGGAGGGTGCTACCTGGAAAAAAGGCTAGATCAGGACAAGGCCCAGGCGGGTGGCCCGCATGACGGCGTCCGTGCGGCTCTGTGCGCGGTCACCCTGAGCGTAGCGAAGGGTCTATGGCGACTCGAAGGTCTTGACCTCGTGCTTCTCGGGTGCGGCGATCGTTCGAGTCTCGGCAGACCTTAGATTCTTCGCCTTCGGCTCAGAATCACACCAGCAACAGAGGTCGTTGGGAGCGCCAACGGTTCCGGTAGGGTCAACCCGGGCAAAAAGCTAGATCAGGACAAGGCCCAGACGGGTGGCCCGCATGACGGCGTCCGTGCGGCTCTGCGCGCCGAGCTTCGTCATGACCGAGTTGACGTGGAACTTGACGGTGTGCTCACTGATCTCCAGGCGGTGGGCGATAGTCTTGTTGGGCAGGCCTTCGGCCAGCAGCCGTAGGACCTCCAGCTCCCGGGGGGTCAGGTCTTTTGCTCCGGGGGAAGGGCGGCCCCCATCTCGCAGCGCTGTGGGTGCCATGCCCGGGTCAAGGACCAGCATCCCCCGGCTTACGGCGGCAAGGGCGGCGACTACACTTTCTGAGTCAGCGTCTCGCGGTAGCAGGCCCAGCGCGCCGGCGACGCGGGCCTCCCAGGCCCGGGACTCGTCTGCCACCAGGGCCACGATCGGCACCGAAGCGTCGTGGGCGCCGGCGATGTGCTCCACGCCGGTAGCTCCGTCAGGCCCCAGGTCCCACAGCAGGACGTCAGGCCGGTACACGTCCAGTGCCGCCGAGATGTCTTCCTGCCCCGACACCTGCCCCACGACGGCGTGGCCGTCTTGGCCGACCAGCAGGGCGCCCAGGCCGGCCCTGGCCAGGGGGTCGTCAGCGACGACAAGTATCCGCAGGTCAGTCATGTGGGTCTCTCTCGGCTTCGCGTCGTCTCCTTGACTCGACAATTTCATGCTACTATACTCCGCCCGTCTCGGTTACGAAGCGGCCTATCAAGGCGGCGAGAAGCCAGGAGGCAGCAATGGCGGGACCATACGAAGGCTCTTACCAACAGTACGACTCCATCTGCGAGTCTGACGTAATGATGACCACCAGGGACGGCGTGAAGCTGGCAGCGGACATATATTTCCCTGCCATTGGCGGGCGGCCCGCCGACGGACGGTTCCCCGTCATTCTTGAGCGGACTCCCTACGACAAGACGGCGGCCAGACAGGTAACCAAGGCCAAGTACTACGCCCGCCGGGGCTACGTCTGCGTGATCCAGGACGTGCGCGGGCGCTTCCAGTCCGAGGGGGAGTGGTATGCCTTCGCGAAAGAGGCGCCCGACGGGTACGACGCCGTCGAGTGGTCTGGCACCCGGCCGTGGAGCAACGGCAAGGTGGGGACCATGGGGGACTCTTACGCGGGAAGCGACCAGGCGGCCCTGGCCACCATGAATCCCCCTCACCTCAGCACTATGATCGTCGCCGTCGGCGCATCCAACTACTACCACAGCTCCATGCGCCAGAACGGCACTCTTGAGCAGCGTTTCTTGATCTATGTCTTCCGTATGGCGGTTACCAGCAGGGAGGCGAAGGCCGATCCAGCCCTCAAGACGGCGCTGAGTGCGATACATCCCGAGGGGATGGCCGACCTGGTGAGCTCGTTCCCCCTGAAAGAGGGCGCCACCATACTCCGGGAGTTGCCCTCTTACGAGCGGTGGGCGATCGACCTGCTCACCCACGGCGACTACGACGACTACTGGAAGCAGCGTGGGTACGCCCCGTCGGAGTACTACGATGAGCACGCCGACGTTCCGACGCTCTATCTGGGTGGATGGTACGACTCCTACGCACGCAACACGTGCGAGTGCTACGTCAGCCTCAGCAGACTCAAACGGTCACCCCAGAGGCTCCTGATGGGGCCCTGGACCCACGGAGGATACGAGGTCCCTTACGCGGGAGACGTGGACTTCGGCACTGAGGCGCACATCGACTACCTCGACCTGAAGCTTGGCTGGTTCGACCACTACCTGAAGGGCATGAACACCGAGGTCGCGGACTGGTCACCGGTCCGTTTCTTTACCATGGGCACCGGCGACGGGAAACCCAACGACGACGGACGGCTCTCCCGGGGAGGCTATTGGCGCAGCGAGACCGACTGGCCCCTGCCGAATACCAGCTTCACGCCCTACTATCTGCACGGCGACGGGTCTCTATCGCCAGAGAGCCCCGACCAGGGTGGGTTCCCACCGAGCACCTTCACCTTCGACCCGACGGACCCTGTACCCACGATTGGGGGAGGCATATCCGCCGCCAACCACATCATGGAGCCCGGCGCGTTCGACCAGCGGGGCCGGCCGGACTTCTTCGGGTGCAAGGACACGCTGCCCCTGAGCTATCGGCGGGACGTGTTGAGCTTCCAGACGCGTCCACTCGATGAGGACGTCGAGGTCACGGGCCCCATCGAGATGCACCTGTGGGCCTCGTCGTCGGCCCTAGATACCGACTTCACCACCAAGCTGGTGGACATCCACCCTCCCAGCCCCGACTATCCGGAAGGGCTGGCCATCAACATAACGGACTCGATCATCAGGGCCCGCTATCGTAACGGCTACGAGACCGGCGAGCTGATGACGCCCGGGGAGCAGTACGAGTTCGTGTTCCAGCTCTATCCGACCTCCAACGTGTTCAGGCGGGGACACAGCATCCGTGTCGACGTCAGCAGCAGCAACTGGCCCCGCTTCGACGTCAACCCCAATACCGGCGGCGCCCTGGGGAAACACCAGGGCTATCGTCTGGCCCACCAGACCGTCTACCATGAAGTCGACTGTCCGTCTCACATCGTCCTACCGCTGCAGGGGCCGTGACTGCTCGGCACCGAGGTACACCGCGAAGTCGACGGGCCACGCGCCTGCGGGCTACTGTTCGTGACGAGCCCCACCTTGCTATAATCGGAGAAAGCGATGTCCCCCAGAGGCGGCGCCTTCGGTGTCGCTGGGCGGTGCCCAGAATCCGTGCCGCCAGAATCCGTGCTGATGGAGAGGTCGTAACAGTATGCAGGAGCTAAGAGGGTCACTGGCCGACATCAGGGCCAAGATTTCTGACATCACGGTGCGCCTTTGACCTGCCGGCCAAACGTAAACAGCTAGAGTCCCTCGAGCGCGAGGTATTGGACCCTTCGTTCTGGGACATGCCCAGGCAGGCCCAGCAGAGAATGAAGCGGCTGTCCCGGCTAAGAGACGAGGTGGAGCTGTGGCGGGACCTGGATGGCCAGGCGATATCTCTTCAAGAGCTGCTTGACCTCTCTGTCGAGGAGGGAGACGACTCCCTGCTCGACTCGTTCGCTCAGGAGACCCGGGAGCTACGGGAGAGGGTGGACGGCCTGGAGTTCAGACTTGCCCTCTCGGGCGAGTACGATCAGCGCGACGCCATCGTCGCGCTTCACGCGGGGGCGGGGGGTGTCGAGTCGCAGGACTGGGTGAGGATGCTCATGCGGATGTACTTGCGATGGGCGGAGCGCAGAGGGTTTGGAGGCGATGTACTGGACGTGTCACCGGGCGAGGAGGGCGGGATAAAGAGCGCCGTGGTACAGGTTGCGGGGCCTTACGCCTATGGCTACCTCAGGGCCGAACGGGGAGTCCACCGGCTGGTGCGACTCTCGCCGTTCGATGCCGATCATGCCAGGCACACCTCCTTCGCCCTGGTAGAGGTGCTTCCCGAAGCGGATGAGGGTACCGACTTAACCATCAATCCTGACGACCTGAAGATCGACGTATACAATGCGGGTGGCCACGGTGGACAGAGCGTCCAGAAGAACGCCACGGCCGTGCGCATAACGCATGTCCCCACCGGCATCAAGGTAACGTGCCAGAACGAGCGCTCCCAGCACCAGAATAAGGAAATCGCCATGAGGATCCTCACCGCCCGCCTCATGGAGCGCGAGATGAACCTCCGGGCCAAGGAGATGGACCGGCTCAAGGGCGAGCACGTCTCCCCGGAATGGGGGAACCAGATACGGAGCTACGTACTCCATCCGTACCGGATGGTCAAGGACCACAGGACGGACTTCGAGACCTCCGACGCCGACGGCGTCCTGGACGGGGACATCGACGGCTTTATCGACAGGTACCTCAGCTCGACCGTCGGGAAGCCACGCGACCGGGCCGTCGGACAGGCGTAGGCCCATCGAAACCGACGTAGGACGACAGGCATCTCAACTGACGAAATCTAAACATATGGCAGGGTGCACATGATGCGGAAACTGATCCCGGTCTTGTTTGTTCTCATAGCTGTTGCAGCCGTCGCCTGCGGAGGCGACGATGAAGAAGAGGCTGGGGCCACGGTCGAGCCCACGGCGTCACCCGTGGTCTTGGCAGCGCCTGCGGGCGCCGGCGCAACGACGGGACCCACGTCGACCCCACCGCCGGCCCCCAGTATTCCCTCGGCGGCCGCGCCAAGCCAGCAAGCTGCGGCTGCGCCGGCAGGCGACAAGCCCCAGGGCGGTATATTCCGTCGTCTCTGGAGCGACCCCCCGACTCTTGATCCGCATCTTACGTCGGACACGACCTCAGCCTTCCTCGTGGTCGAGATCCACGCCGGACTGGTAGCCCTCAGCCCCGACCTGCAGTTGGTGCCCGACATCGCCGAGCGCTGGGAGAGAAGCGCAGACGGGCTCGTCTATACCTTCTACCTGAGACCCTACGCCAGGTTCCACGACGGCAAACCCATCACGGCTCAGGACTTCAAGTGGTCTCTAGAGCGAGCCGCCCGGCCCGAGACCGGCTCGCCGGTCGCCGACACCTACCTCAACGACATCGTCGGAGCCAAGGCCGTATTCGACGGCGACACGACTGATCTCAGCGGCGTCAAGGTCATCGACGACCACACCCTCCAGATCACGATCGACGCACCGAAGGCGTACTTCCTGGCCAAGATGACCTATCCTACCGCGTACGTCCTAGACCGTGAGAACGTGGAGAGCGGCGGCCGCAACTGGTTCGACAGCCCCAACGGGGCCGGGCCGTTCAGGCTCAAGGAGTACAGGATCGGCGAGCGCATCGTCCTTGAGCGCAACGACCTCTACCACAGAGAG
>JADFHV010000146.1 GCA_022566975.1 Chloroflexota bacterium | reverse complement strand
GTGCCGCCCGATCTGATCTCGGCCAAGACCGGACAGCCTTTGCCTGAGCTGCGACAACGCGCCAGGGCATCGGCCAGCGCGGCTCGGACGCGCTCGAGGTCGGCCATCTTCGCGTCCACGTCGGTGAGCCGCCGCTCGATCAGCCCCTGGACCTCCTCGCAGGACGAGCCTCCGGGCGACACCGCGACTACCTACGTAGACGAGGTCACCGAAGCGGCTCCAGCCTCTTCGGCCCCGCCATGGTCGCTACCGTCCTCTGACCTCCTGGAGGAGGTCCCCGAGGCGGACGTATCGGAGGAAGACCTCAACGAGACGGCCGAGACCATAAGGCGGACCCTCGCCGAGTATGGTGTCGAGGTCGAGATAGGTCACACCAGGCCGGGTCCCACCGTCACGATGTACGGGCTGATCCCCGGTTGGGTGCGCCGTTACAAGCAAGTAAAGCAGACCGATGAGATGGGCCGCCCTATGCTGGACGAATCGGGCAAGCAGGTGGTCTCTCGGGTGGAGGAGAAGACACGCGTCAAGGTCGACAGCATCCTCTCCCGTGAGAAGGACCTGTCGCTCGCTCTCAAGACATCCAGTATCCGCATCGAGACGCCCGTCATGGGCGAGGCCCAGGTCGGTATCGAAGTCCCTAACCCGCACCCCAGCCTGGTGACCCTCCGGTCGGTGATGGAGAGCAAGGCGTTTGCCGGGCTCCGTGAAAAGGCCGCCCTCCCAGTGGCCCTCGGCAGGGGAAGCGGCGGAGAGACGATGGTCATCGACCTGGCCAAGATGCCGCACCTGCTCATCGCCGGAGCCACCGGCAGCGGCAAGAGCGTCTGCCTGAACACGATCGTCTCGTGCCTCATCATGGAGAAGACCCCGGCCGAGCTGCGTCTGCTCCTGGTCGACCCGAAGCGGGTTGAGCTGACACCCTACAATGGTATTCCTCACCTCATCACTCCCGTCGTGGTGGAGACCGACCAGGTCGTCGGCCTGCTGAAGGGCATGATTCACGAGATGCTGGAGAGATACCGCCGCATGGAGGAGGCCGGCGTCAGGAACATCGCAGCATACAACAAGAAGATGCCGGAGAAGATGCCCTACCTGGTGGTTGCGGTGGACGAGCTGGCGGACCTGATGATGTCGGCGGCCTTCGATGTCGAGCAGTCCCTCTGCCGCCTGGCCCAGCTGGGCCGGGCGACCGGTATCCACCTGATCGTCGCTACCCAGAGGCCGTCCGTCGATGTAGTGACCGGCCTGATAAAGGCCAACTTCCCGAGCAGAATCAGCTTCGGCGTCACCTCGCAGGTAGATTCCCGCACCATTCTGGACACCGCGGGCGCGGACAAGCTTCTGGGCCGCGGTGACATGCTATATCTGCCGCTGGACGCCTCCAAGCCCATACGCGCGCAGAACGTGTTCATATCGGACCGCGAGATCTCATCGCTGGTCGATTTCTGGAAGTCCACGCCTCGGGGCCCTATCCCCAGAGTCGACCTGCGGCCGGCGGGGGGGGCGTCCGAGGGCGGCGAGAAAGAGGGATTTGCCGGAGACGCGCGGGATGAGTTCATGGACAAGGCCATAGAGCTGGCCCACCGCTACAACAAGATATCAACCTCGCTGCTTCAGCGTCGTCTCCGTATCGGATATCCCAGAGCCGCCAGGCTTATGGACGAGCTGGAAGAGCAGGGTATCATCGGGCCCAGCGACGGCTCCAAATCGCGGGATGTTATAATCAGTTAGACGCCCCTCGCGTCTTCATCTCGTGAGCACCCGCAGGAGCTACGCTGCGTGGTCAGAAACCTCACAGACCTGTTGAGCTCCGTCGTCAGAATCGGTCGGAGCGAGGAGCAGGTCGTCACCACCAGAGACACCTGCCTCGTATGCGATGCCGACCTGGCGGGCTCAGAGCTCTACGCCCAGCACCGGACCTGTCCGGTCTGCCGTTTCCACTACAGCATGACCGCCAGGGAGAGGATCGAATCTCTGGCCGACCCCGAGTCCTTCAAAGAGACGAACCGCTCTCTTATCTCCCTGGACCCCCTATCCTTCTCCTCGCGCGGCTCCTATAAGCAGCGCATCTTCCGAGACCAGCGCCGCACGGGACTCACGGAGGCCATCGTTACGGGCGCCTGCACCATCGGCGGCAGCCCGGTAATGCTCATAGTCCTCGACTTCGGTTTCATGGGCGGCACGATGGGCTGCGTCGTCGGTGAGAAGGTGGCGCTGGCACTAGAGCAGGCCGTCAAGCAAAAGCTGCCCGCCATCGCCGTCGTGACCAGCGGCGGCGCCCGCATTCAGGAGGGTGTGCTGTCGCTGATGCAGATGGCGAAGACATCCGTCGCTCAGGGCAAGCTCGGCGAGAAGGGACTCCCCTTTATCTCGGTATTGGCCAACCCGGCCACCGGCCAGGTCTTCGCCAGCTTTGCCAACCTAGCCGACATCATCCTGGCGGAGCCCGGCGCGATCGTGGGACTCTCCCCGATGAGACTTATCGAGGAGTCGAGCGACCAACCCCTGCCCCGTGGGTCCCACACGGCCGAGTCGCATCTGCAGCACGGAATGATCGACGCGGTGGTGGACCGGACTCAGCTTCGGGACCTCTTGGGCGTCCTGCTGGACCTGCTGGGACCTCAATACAGGCTCACCCCAAGGCAGAAGGGCCAGAAGCGCCAGGTGGAGGCGCAGCGACCCGAGGCCTGGAGCTCGGTCCAGCTCGCCAGACACGAGTCGCGGCCGTCGAGCCGCGACTACATAGACCGTATCTTCAACAGCTTCGTCGAGCTGCACGGCGATCGGTCGTTCGGGGACGACAAGGCGATCGTCAGCGGACTCGGTCACCTCGGCGGCCAGACGGTCATGGTCGTCGGCCAGCAGCGAGGTAGCGGCAGCAGCGGGAGGACCTCCCCCGAGGGGTTCAGGAAGGCGCAGCGTGTCTTCAGGCTGGCGTCCAAGTTCGACCTGCCGCTCATAACGTTAATAGACACGCCGGGGCCCAACCTGAGCCTCGACGCCGAGGAGAGGGGCCTGGGCAATACGATCGCCTCGGCCATGGCCGAGATGGCCGGACTTCAGGTGCCGTCCATCTCGGTAGTCATCGGGGAAGGCGGTAGCTCCGGGGCCCTGGCCCTGGGGGTGGCGGACCGGGTGTTGATGATGGAGCATGCTATCTACTCGGCCATATCGCCGGAGGACGCGGCGGGGCTCATCTTCCAGGACGAGGCCCGGGCCGACGAGGCGGCCGAGTCGCTCCGGCTCACCGCCAGGGACTGCCTGGAGCTGGGGATCGTGGACATCGTGGTGCCCGAGCCGCCCGGGGGGGCCCACAACAACCCTGACGAGGCCGCCCGGCAGGTGCGCCGGATGCTCTTGCAGGTCCTGGCGGAGCTCCAGTCCACGTCCAAACGGAGGCTGCTGAGCAACCGTTACAAGAAGTTCCGCAAGATGGGCGAGTACAGCTCCCACTTCAGGGCGGCCGTCACCAGGGAGGTTAACGCCCTCCGAGGGCTGGTGGCCACCGGGGTCAGGCGGATCGCCCGGCGAGGCCGCCAGGAGCCGGAGGAGTGGCCCGAGGGACTCCTGGCCGAGGCCGAAGCCTCTACCAAACCCTCCGGCAACGAGCCCGGGTCTTCGCCCGGCTAGGATACCGGAGCTGTTCTCAGCCACCGCCTTCAGGCTGCGGTACCAAAGAGGGTTCGCTAGCTCGTACTGGCCATTACCGCCCCACTGTGCGGACCGGGCCGGCCCTCGAACGCGGCAATCTTCTCCTGGTGCTCCAGCACGAGGTCGATCTCGTCCAGACCGTTTAGCAGACAGTGCCGACGGAACTCGTGTGTCTCAGGGTCCGAGTGCATTGTGAACGAGACGTTGAACCCCTCATCGTCCGAAATCTCGCAGCTCTCCAGGTCCACCGTGAGCCGGTAGCCGGGGTTCGCCGTGGCCTTGGCCATCAGCCGCCCGACCAGGTCTTCCGAGAGGATGATCGGCGCGATGCCGTTCTCGAAGCAGTTCTTGTGGAAGATGTCCGCGAAGCTGGGGGCGATGACGCACCGGAAGCCGAAGTCCAGCAACGCCCAGGGCGCGTGCTCCCGCGACGAACCGGAGCCGAAGTTTCGCCCTCCGACCAGGATGGACGCGCCCTTGTAGCCGGGGTGGTTCAGGACGAAGTCCGGGTTGGGGGTCCCATCCTCATTTAAACGCCAATCGAAGAAGAGGAACTGGCCGAAGCCGGTCCTCTCGATGCGCTTGAGGAACTGCTTTGGGATGATCTGGTCCGTATCGACGTTGACCCGGTCCAGCGGCGCCACGACGCCTGTGAGCTTTATGAAGGGTTCCATCGGCGGCTCCTACAGCTCGCCGCCCAGCGCTGCTCTGATAGCCTTCCCAAGGCTGGCGTCGTCCGTCATAGACACAAACTTTTCGCCCTCATTCTTTGGTCTCTGGTCTACTACGTAAGGGGCGTTCTGGCGTGTTCCCTTCTTCACGGTCTGTAAGACGAGCGCGGTCTCAGCGTCCATGAGGTATACGCGAGCGCCGAACTTATTCGATGAAACTAACTTCGTGTTAGACATCCCGTTCCCCTCCGTAAGAATAAAGTGCCACCTACCCTGCCTAGGCCGCAGCATAGTACCGGACGTCAACTTGGACCCCAGCCTTCAGCGCCTCCTCTGCAGTCTCAAGAAGCCGTGCCGTAATGGAGTCCTCAACGTACTCCTCTCCACAGTTATCGCAGACGAGCGCGGGGACATCCTTGACTACTAACGTCAAGCTGTCCCGGGCCAACGTCACAATAGTGCTTCCAGGAGTCATCTCTCCGTTGCGACAGACGACGCACTTCGTCATGCTCTCCTCCTGAACGCAGGCTCCCAGCGACTGTCATCCGGCTCGTAGGACGTAATGACAATCAGCGCATCATTCTCCGCATCATTGGCCACGACGACGTGGAGCGGGCGGGCGCCACTCCAGCCCAACAGTAGCATGCTGGGGTAGGGAGTGTCTTCCCGGTATGTCTCGATGACTTCTCCTGTCCGGAGTACATGGTACACGTCCTGCCTGCTGATGCCCCTTGAGAACATCCGCCGAACCGCGTGCAACCGGAAGATCACTCTTTCATAAGTCAGTGCAGGACTCCGATGTGCTAGGGCCTCGCTTCACACCTGCACCACCTCTTCGAGGATTCGCTTGCCTATCCTCCGCTTGAGGGCGTTCCTCATCACCAGGTCCACTTTCACATCGAGAAGCTCTGACAGGTAGCTCTCGAGTGCCACGAACTCGAACAAGCCCATGGGCCGATCGTCGAACTCGACTAATAGGTCGAGGTCACTGTCCTCCTCCTCCTCGCCGCGCACGTGCGACCCGAAGACGCCCAGGTACGTTACACCGTAGCGCTCCCGAAGCTCGGGAAGATGTCGGCGCAGAGTTTGAGCAAACCCCCCTGCCCTGCCTTGAAGCTCCAGAGGCGCCCTATTCACAGACCCTCCTTGCCCGTTGGCCGGCCCTGACCCGCCGCGGGTGCGGGGCGCGCCCTGCCTACCAGTCCCGAATGTCCACGAAGTGGCCGGCGATGGCGGCCGCCGCCGCCATCTGCGGGCTGACCAGATGTGTCCGCCCTCCCTTGCCCTGCCGACCCTCGAAGTTGCGGTTAGACGTGGAGGCACAGCGCTGGCCCGGCTCCAGGATATCTGGGTTCATGCCCAGGCACATGGAGCACCCCGCCACGCGCCAGTCGAAGCCGGCGTCCTTGAAGACGCCGTCGAGCCCCTCCTCCTCCGCCTGTCTCTTTATGGCGTCGGAGCCGGGCACCACCATGGCGTAGACGCGGTCGCTCACCTTCCTGCCCTTGATCACCTCCGCGGCGG
>JADFHV010000145.1 GCA_022566975.1 Chloroflexota bacterium | reverse complement strand
AGCCAGAGGATAACGCCGAAAGGAGAAACAATGCCAACCATCAACTCAGCTCTGGGACCCCTGGACACCGCCGACCTCGGCGTCACCCTCTCCCACGAGCACGTCCTGGTCACCTCCGCCGGGATAGGCCACGTCTACCCCGAGTTCATCGACCGGCAAGCGACCATCGCAAACGGTGTCGCCCAGCTCAAGGAGGCCTACACCGAGGGCCTTCGCACCATCGTGGACGTCACCACCATCGATCTGGGCCGAGACATCGGCCTCATCGAGCAAGTGTCCAGCGAGTCCGGCGTCCAGATCATCTGCGCCACCGGCACATGGCTGGACATCCCCCGCGCCTTCTGGACCGCCACGCCCGACGCCATCGCCGAGCTCTACGTCCGTGAGATACAGGAGGGCATAGAGGGCACCGACATCAAGGCGGGCATCATCAAGGTCGCCAACGACGTGGACGGCGTAACCCCTCAGGGCGAGCTGATCCTCCGGGCCGCCGCCCAGGCCCAGAAGGCGACCGGGGTCCCGATCTCCACCCACACCTGGGCTCCGGGCCGCGTCGGGGAGCAGCAGGTGCGCATCTTCGAGGAGGAGGGCGTGGACCTGGACCGTGTCTACGTCGGCCACAGCAACGACACGACCGACACAGGCTACCTCATCGGACTGCTGGAGAAAGGGGTGTGGATAGGCCTGGACCGCTTCCCGGGCGGCACCAGGGAGGGGACGCCCGACTGGCGAGGCCGGACGGAGACCGCCAAGAAGCTCATCGACGCCGGCTACGGCCACAGGATCATGATGGGCCACGACTGGGCCACCACCGTGACCGTCGCCAACCGGGAGTTGAGCGAGTCGCGCCGGCAGGCCAACCCCGACGGCTACCTCTTCATCTCCCGAAACGTCCTTCCCATGCTGAAGGAGCTGGGGGCCACCGAGGACGTGGTCAACCAGATAATGGTCGACAATCCCCGCCGCTTCTTCGAGGGGAAGCCGTAGCGTCCCTATCGAAGTACCGGCTGTCGGCCAGGGTGACGTCGCACCGGAACCCGCGGCGCGTCTGGCGGTCGCTGGTTTTTCCGGAAACGGTGGCTAAGCCTTGAAGGGATATCTTCACGCGCCGACATCGATGGGCTGCCCCGGGATCCAGCCCTCGACGATGGGCTGCAGCAACTCACCGAGTCTGGGTGGCGAAAACCTCTCGATACCGGAGGCTGCTTTTATTTCCTCGAGCGACCACCATCGAGCTTCTTTAACAAAGGGCGCCTCCTGTGGGTCGAGCATCGTCGGAGTGAACTCCTGCGTACGGACCAAGAAGAAACGCGCAATCATGTCGATGAGGGCGTGCCCAAAGTCGATAGTGTGTCGACGAGTCCAGATGCATGGCCCCAGGCTCACGTGTTCGAGGCCGGTCTCCTCACGGAGTTCTCTGAGGGCAGCCTGCTCATACGTCTCGCCGACATCGAGGCCGCCGCCGGGTGTAATCCAGAAGCCTAGAGGGACCCGTGCGTCAACCCACTTGAATAACAGCACTCTCCCCTCATCGCTGAGGAGAAGAACACGGGCCGTGGGACGAGGAATCGGGTCTGGGTTGGATGACATTGAGATAGACGACTCGGCCGACCAGCTCCTGCACCTGCCTCCGGGATAGGGCCGGGCGGATAGGAATGGCGCGGAGGTTACGCCCTCAAACGACAAGGGCCCCGCTTTCGCGAGGCCCTCACCTTCAGAGGTGTTCCAGGGAACACCTACCTGGACCACCTCGACATACTACTATCCAACGGGCATTCCTCCTTTCTAGAGACCCTCCACAGGCTGTCATCATCCACCCCGCTGTCTCCAAACACCATTATACCCCCAGGATTGTGAAGAATGGAATAACCCACACGGCCTCACAGCCGCAATCGGTCTCTCGGCCTCGAGCTGTCGGATAACCAGGACAGGGTGAGCTAGTCCGTCTCCGGCCGAAACACCAGCGCCAGGTCTTCAGCACCCAGGTCGAGCTCGTGGATCCTGGCCACCCGTCCGGCCACCAGGTCGAACATCGGCTTGAGCGACTCCACCTCTTCCTCCGTCAGCTCCAGCCCTGCGGCGGAGATCCTCGCCCTGAACTCGTCCATAGACATCGTATCCACCTCATCCATGACTTCCTCCCGCCTCCGGCCGGTCCCAGTCCAGGGGTGGGCGTCTCTCAAAAAACCGCGCATGCTGCTGGTATGTGTACGCCGCCCGCAGCACCGTCGGCTCGTCGAAGGGCCGACCCGCTATCTGAAGGCCCACCGGGAGACCCGTAGACGTAAATCCGCACGGTACCGATATGGCGGGCATCCCGGTCATGTTGTACGGCGCTGTGAAGCTCGGAGACCTCGCCGCCGCCATCAGGTCCGCCTCGTCGAAACGGGCCGGCGGGTTCGAGAACGTCGGCGACGCGATTACGTCCACCCCTTCAAGCACCTCGGCGAACTCTCGCTTGAGCACGTTCCTGACCCGCTGCCCCTGGACGTAGTCGGCCGCCGTGAACAGAGCGCCCTGCCGGAACCTGGCCCGGCACATCTCTCCGAACAGCTCGGGGGTCGCCCGTACCGTGCTCTGGTGATAGGCGAAGGCCTCGCCCATCATGATGGGAGGATGGGCGCCCCCCGAGTGCTCCAGCATCGGGACCGACACCTCCACGACCTCCGCTCCAAGCTCCTCCAGGTCGCTCAACGCCGCGTCCACCGTGGTCAGGACCTCACGGTCGATGGTCGGGTCGTCTGCGAAGAAAAAGTGTCTCGGCACGCCGACCTTGAGCCCGCTTATGTCCTCGATGAGGGACGCCGTGTAGTCCGGCACCGGCGCCCGGCCGGTCGTCGGGTCAAGGGGGTCGTGCCCCGCGATGGCCTGGAGCATGATGGCGGAGTCCTCGACGGTCCACGTCATTGGGCCGCAGTGGTCCAGCGTCCAGCTCAGGGGGACCACACCGTAGCGGCTGACGCGCCCGTAGGTCGCCTTCAGCCCGACGATGCTGCAATGGGATGCGGGTCCGCGGATGGAGCCCCCCGTGCACGAGCCGAGCGCGCCCATGCACAGCCCGGCGGCCACCGCCGCCGCCGACCCGCTGCTGGACCCACCGGGGACGTGCTCCAGGTTCCACGGATTGCGGGCCAGCGGAAACCCGCACGTCGGGTCCGGGCCGCCGAGGGCGAACTCGTGCATCGCCAGCTTGCCCAGCAGTATCGCCCCAGCCGCCTTCAGCCGCGCCGTCGTGGTCGCATCTTCCGTCGGGACCCGGTCCGTCATGACCCGCGAGCTCGCCGTCGTGCGGACGTCCGCCGTGTCGTAGAGGTCCTTCAGCGCGATGGGGATGCCGTGCATCGGGCCCCGGTATTCACCCCGCTGGATTTCGGCCTCCGCCCGCTTGGCCTCGGCCATCGCGCCATCCGACAAGACCGTGATATACGCCTGAAGTGTCCCGTCCAACCGTTCTATGCGGTCCAGAAAAGCCGCCGTCAGCTCCACCGACGACAGCTTCCTGTCCCGAATAAGCGGCCCCGCTTCCCCGATCGTCAGGTAGCAGAGCTCCGTATTCTCCCGCGCCATCGCAACACCCCCATGCAGTGTTGTTCTTATGCCTCGTCTAAGGCCGGGCGCCCTTACTCGGCCTGCACCCACGCTAGAGATCTTCGTCCAGTTCCCTCTCGACGCAGCGATCCAGGGTAAGAGCTTGTCCCTTGCCTGCCGGGGCGAATTTGCAGTCTATTCTGATCCTGGCATTGCGGCGTGGAAATTGAGTCCCTAGCTCGTCGCTACGGCAGGGACCAGCCGCGAGCCAAACGTGCGTCTAGGAAACGATCGACCAGAACGCTTAATGTAGAGTTCTCGACCTTTGCAAAGTCGAAAAGTACGAAAAGTCCATTCGCGATCTCTTCCACCAGTGGCTTCAGCTGGGTGATAGCATAGTCCTGGGTCACTTCTCGGGTCCATTCTGCCGCTGGGACCTTGCAGACGCGGCCGCGTCGCACGTGCCAATCCATCGTGTTTACGTAGAACTCTCGATTCCTAATCCCACCATGATTGATGGAAAGAAGGTACGGCTCGTCTGGTGGTATCCCTAGTGACCGGTAGAGGGTTGTGCTGTGAATGAGCAACTCGACGATTCGGAGAATCCGCGTGTCGAAGAAGATTGGCCGTTCTGGATGTCCTAGGCTACTGGTGAAACTCGCCTTCTGGCTGTTCTCTTCGAATTGCCTAAATACATAGTAACTACTGTCCTCCTTGAACGCCCAGTAGTCCTCTTGTCCGAGCGTGGCCTCAATGCCGTCCGCCATCGGTCGTGGTCGTACGTCCGGAGGTTCCAACACGACGCCTATGGGCCACCCGGTATGCGGAAGCTGTCCACGTTTCGCTGCTTCCAGGAGTTGAGCCTGATCCCATTTCCTACCCCCGACCTGAAGTAACCGCTGCGACGAGTCGACATACCCAGCTTCCGCTTCGGTGCTCATCGCTTTCGTTCCTCAACGCCCAGGGCGCTTGTTCTCATCTCGATCGTCCAGTCCCTAAGATCGTCTACAGCTTCGGTCTGTTCTAACGGAGACCCGGAGGTCATCAAGTCGAGCAAGTTTCGGAATTCACTAAGGAATTCGTCCCGTCGAGCCGCCACACACCGTTGGATCAGTTCGTCCCAGTCAGAAGGATCCGAGACCTTAGATGTGGACGCGCTGGTGCGACGAACGTATACTGCTCCGGCCTCAAGAACAGTCTCCTTCGTGTCACAAGCCTTCACATCACTCCTACATATGTATGGACCTCTCTGGAATCCTTCGACGGCTATGATCGGGTGGGTTTGCTTTGTTTCGGGGTTCTCTTCCGTGTAGATAGAGAGGTCAATGTGCTGGCCGCGAGCAACGAACTTGTTGATATACTGACTGAAGTCGGTCGGCTCGTAACTAGAGGTTATTGTGTCGCTGTGGGCCGTGTCGGGAACTAGGCCTTCGTCGGTTTCCATAAACCCGATCACCAGCCACCCTCCACCAGTGTTAGCCATCCCTTGGACATGACGCACCAATGACAGTGAAAAGTCTGTCCCTTGCTTAAATGGCATTGCAGCTTTGTAGTCTATCTCCTGCCTTTCGCCTGGCGAAGCCAGAATACGTTTTAGGAACTCTGCAATTTCGATCCTGGTATCCACCGTGCACTCCTCCGTAACCAACTTCGACCAAGCCTAAGTTGGGCCGAATAACCCTATGTAGTAGAGGGTCCTCGCTACCGGAAGCATCTCCCGGCCAGCCATCACACCTTGTCCGATAGGGATCGAATTCTAGCGCTACATGACACGTTAGACACGCAGTGCTACCGATTAGTCGTCGACATCCCTAGACTGAGGTACCTAAACAGGGACTTAGGCGCGTCTAGCGCGGCGGACACCTAAGGCCCCTCCTCCCAGTACTGCCGTATGGACCGCGCCGGCTGCTGTTGGTACGGGTAACGCGCCAGCGCCTCCTCGTCCAGCTCCATGCCCAGCCCCGGCGCCTGCGGGAGCTCGATGTAGCCGTCCTCGACCTCGAAGGGCTCGACCGCGATCTTCCTCCCGAACTCCTCGAGGTTCACGAAGTACTCAGTAATCAGGAAGTTGGGAATCGCGGCCGACACCTGTATCGTGGCGGCTAGACCCACCGTCGTGCTGTTATAGTTGTGCGGCGAGACGGCGACGAAATAGGTCTCCGCTATCGCAGCTATCTCCTTCAGCTCCAGAATGCCCCCGACGGGTACCGTGGGGAGGGTGACCGAGGTCTCCATGACCTGTCGAGGCGACCGCATCGATCGCCGAACCGCACCAGTGACGAGATGGAACAGGCGGTGGTGGACCTTCGGCGAGAGCAT
>JADFHV010000144.1 GCA_022566975.1 Chloroflexota bacterium | reverse complement strand
GATGCCGTTCTGCAGGCTCGCCCCGGGCTCGGACATGCCCCCCAGCAAGTGGTAGCGGACCGGTAGCCCCGTGGGATGGGATACGGTCAATGACGCCGACTCCACCGCCAGGGATTCCTTCAGCGGTTGCCAACGGTCTAGGTTCAGGTATCCCTTGTAAGCCAGCACGTAGGAATACTCGATGGTGAAGGGATAGGTCCCATAGGCGAACTCGATGATCTTGGCCCGGCTATCACTAAAGAAGGTCGCGTTATCGGCCAGCGACACATCCAGGATTTCAGTCCTTTTGATTTTTCGGACCAGCGTTCCATCCGCGCGAAAAATCTTTCCTTTGAGGCGCCGCACTTTCCGGAACCGGTCATAGTAGATGTAGGCCGCACCGTGCACCCGACCGCTTTCGTTCAGGATGGTAATGGCCTCCTCTACGTGCAGTTGGGCCTTGGATATGCTGGTTATCACCCACTTGTGGACGCTCTTGCGTACCACGGCATTTGCCCCCTCCCGCAGGTCAGGGGGAATCGTGGAGGCAGCATAGCCGGTATTGGTTTCGCCGGGTCCCGGGAATAGCCGTGTGGTTGCTGGGCCAATAAACAGGACAGTATATAAACGCAATCCATGGAGGAGCGGCCCGGGGCGCATCAGTGGGAGCGCTCCCATTCCAGGAGCACCTGGGCATTATTGGCATCTGCCACTCGCGTGTAAAACTCATAGATCATGGAATACGCGGCAGGCTCGTAGAATGTCCGGATTCGCAAGATCTCTTGCTGCAGGTTGACCATACCTGTATACGACGCGGCCCGGAAAGTGAATTTGGACTTCACGTCCTCCGTGACCATGGAGAAGTCGGCTGGCAGCTCAAGCACCCGCAGGCCTTCGGGCAACGTGACGGTAACGACATAATGTTCTTTGGGCTGGGTATGAAACTCCAGCGGAAGGAGACGCTCCGGCTGAGAAAGCGGTGACTGGGACCAGCGCGTGAGCACACTAGGATTGAAATAGACAAGATTCTCCACTCTGGTAGCAAACCGGGGGATGGTAAAGTTGAACTCCAGCTCCAGCTCCTTATCAAAAGCGTCAAGTTGAGATACCCTCCCGCTATCGAATGTGGCCCCCCCTGGCAGGTTCCCCTCCAGGAAGTCCTCGAGGTACTCATCCAGCCCATGCCGTTGGATGGCGCCCCGGGCGTTGATGGCGGGATATCCATCCAGTCGGGCGGTCAGGGACGCGGTAAGGGTGCCGGCCGTATCGAGCCGGCCAGAGACGATGAATCGACGATAGGCAGTTGTCTCCCGCTGGTTGGTAATCACAACCCATTCGTGGCCCCCCTTCTTATTGCGCAGCAACAGTCCGGGCCGGCCGTGGGCATTGCTGGGTACCATATCGTAGGGGCGGTTCGCATTGGTGGGCAGCACGTAGGTGGTCTCAGCGTCCATGATCACCGCCGCCAGAACGCGGTTGAACTGGGAAACCAGCGGATACACATCCATGATTCGCCCGTGACCCCGGGAGCTGTATAACACCGGGTAGGCCTCAATGCCCGCGCTCCGGAGCATGGATATGAAAAGATAGGTCAGCTCCGCCCCTGTCCCGGCGCGGTTCTTGAAGACCTTGCGGATTGACTGCTCCGCAAAAATGGGGCCCATCGTACCGCTCCGGAGCGTGAAGTTCGAAACGATGAACCGGTGAATCGCCATCATGAGCCGGCGGGGGTTGGAGTTGGCCCGTTGCATGGGATCAAGAGCAGCCCGGTAAACCCTCTGCGGGCGGAGCTGCCGGCCAAACTGATTATCCATGAGCAGGTTGCTGGTCAGCTTGTCCCAGGTCTGCAGAAATGGAACACGAATGCCGATTTGGTCGCGGTAGGCCATCAGCTGTACTCGAAGTCGTGCCAGGTAATCGTCGAGGGTGGAAATGTAGGACTCGCTTCTGAGCGCGGGAATGTTTTTCATGCCCCAGGTAAATTTAGTCATTGTGCGCCTGAGATCGTCAAGATCCGCGGCGGTCTTCCTGGTAAATATATCCAGTGGCCGCCCGCCCTGGAGGACGAAGGCATATTCATAGTAAGCGGGGACCTGGGCCGACAGCTCGCTGTAGCGCACAGGCTCCGTGCCCTGGAAATGCCAATCGGGGAATGCGTGTGGCGACGGGGCGATTTTCTTATAGGACAACTCGATGATGCATCCGGGGGAGAGGTCGGGCAGAGTGAACTTGATGACCCGGATGTTGTTCAATTCTTTTGTCTTGAATATATGATCCTTCGTCATATCGGTTGTCCGGATTTTGCCGTCCGCCTGCAGTGTGTAAGTCGTCCCTCTAATCCCCGAATACTTCTCTCTGTTCTGCCTATTGTAGAGCAGAGTGCGCTCGGCATAGTCATAACCCCGCTCATTCAGGATCTTGATGCGCATGTATCGTTCAAAAATCAGATATCGCTGATTGTCGAACCGGACCTTTCCGATGTCAGCGAGGATGATTACCGCAGCGTTGGTGTCCGTCTCATGTGCCGTCATCATCAGGTCTTCAAGAGAGATGTCACCCCACCTGATCTTATAATTTTGTCCATGGACAAGGGTAGCCAGCAGGGCAACGGGGATAAGCTCGGGCATGGCGAGGGAGATGTCGAAGAGCACCGCGAACACCGGAAAGACGGCCACCTCCACCACGGTCATGAACAGGAAGCTGCCCAGCATCTTGCCGAAGAAGATGGCGTCTCGCCCTATGGGCGCGAGCATGAGGCCGTAGAGGTTGCCGCCGTCCTTCTCCAGGGCGAAGGACCGCGTCAGCCCCAGGACGCCTCCGAACGTGAAGGCCACCCAGAGCACTCCGGGCGCGACCACCGCTACCGTCTGTGGCGTCGGGTCTAACGCGAAGCTGAATATGACGATGACCAGCAGCGCAAAGACGAGGACCGACACGACGATATCCTTGGTCCTTAGCTCCAGCAGGACGTCCTTCCAGACCAGGGTTGCGATGGGTCCCCAGAAGCCCTTCACGTCGACGCCTCCGTGTAGCGGGCGTAGGCGTCACGGGCGGCGGCGGTGCCTATGGCGTCCAGGGACTCCTGGTAGGCTATCCGGCCGCGGAAGAGGATGGCCATGCGGTGGCCCAACGCGAGGCCCCGCTCCAGGTTGTGGGTGGTCATGAGGACCGTTCGCGAGCGGGCGGCATAGTCGGCGACCACACGCTCCAGCAGGCCCAGCGCCTCCTGGTCGAGACCGCTCTCGGGCTCGTCCAGCAGCAGGACGAGGGGGTCATGTAGTAGGGCGCGGGCGATGCTGAAGCGCTTCCTCAGACCGTGGGACATGGCCGCCACCCGCTGGTGCAGTCTGGAGGTCACGCCCATCCGGTCCGCCGAGTCCAGCACGCGCTCCTCGACGTCGTCGAGGCCGAACATCCGGGCAGTGAACGTGAGGTTCTCGTGGCCCGTGAGCTGGTCGTAGAGCATCGGCTCGTGGGTCACGACGCCGATGGTCCGGCGCACGGCCTGGCCGGCGCGGGCCGGGTCAAGGCCAGCCACGCGCACGAGCCCGCGGTCAGGCTTCATGAGGGTGCCCAAGGTCCTGATGAGGGTGGTCTTCCCGGACCCATTGGGGCCCAAGACCGTCAGGACCTCGCCCCAGGGCACCTCGAGGTCGAGGTCGCGCAAGACCGGGGACCGGCCGAAGGCCTTGCTCACGCCCCTAACCTCAATGGCCAGTCTGTTTTTCGTGCCTTCGCCCACCGGCTCTCCCCATACGTTCGTTAGTGTAGGGACACCGCGGCGATCCGAGGTGAGGCAGCCCTTTTGCCGGCCGAAGGCCGGGGCGGGCACCAGACGGGTGTGGGGGATGCCGTTCCCTTTTCACAGCACGCACGCCACTGTAGTATAAAGGAACCGGTATGGTGTCGGCCCTGACGAGGTATGGAGCATGGCCACGATCCGAGAGCTACGAGAGCAGTACGAGGGCCTCACCCAACGTCTGGAGGTGGAGCCCGAGGAGACCATAGACCCGAGCTGCCTCCTCAGCTTCGACTACGAGTACCCCGGCCAGGACTCGGAGGTGGCCATCGACACCGACGAGTTCACCGCCGTATGCCCCTGGACGGGCCTGCCGGACTTCGGCACGCTCACGGTCAGCTATGTGCCCGAGCGGTCCTGCATCGAGCTCAAGTCCCTCAAGCACTACCTCCTCTCATATCGCAACGTCGGGATCGTGCAGGAGCACGCGGCCAACCGCATCCTCAACGACCTTGTGGCAGCCTGCGAGCCTCGCCGCATGAAGGTGACGCTCGACTACAAGGTCAGGGGCGGCGTACATACGACCGTCACCACCGCCTACCAGAACCCGTAGGACGGCGTCTCCCATGGTCCGACAGGCTCACCACGAACGGACACGATTCCATGCTCCGGGAAGAACCCCCGCTCACCCTGAGCTTGTCGAAGGGTGCGTCTCCGGGCACCGACCAGACGAGGCGTAGCCCGTGACCAGCTACGGCGTGACGCTGCTGTCGGGAGGCCTGGACTCCACTACCGTGACGGCCTACGCCCGGGACCGGGTGGACCACCTGACGGCCCTCACCTTCCACTATGGTCAGAGCCACGCGAAAGAGGTCGACTGCGCCCGACATATCGCCGAGCTCCTGGGCGTGGAGCACCGGCTCATCGACGCCTCTTTCATCAGGGACGTGGCCTGGTACTCGGCGCTGACGGACCCCGACAGCTTCCCCGTTCCCCACCACCGGACGGCCCAGGAGATGGGCTCGGGCATCCCCATCACCTACGTCCCCCTGCGCAACACGATGTTCCTGGCGCTGTCCGCCGCGTTCCTGGAGAGCGCCGTCCTGAACGCAATCGAGGTGAACGGTCTTGCGCCCGCCGATATCCAGGCCCGCCTGTACGTGGCCGTCAACGCCATCGACTACAGCGGCTACCCCGACTGCCGGCCCGAGTACTACGACCGGGTGAGGGAAACGCTGCTCTACGGCAGCAAGCTGGGGACGGAGTACGGCGTCGCCTTCCAGATCGAGACGCCTGTAATCGAGCTGTCCAAGGCGGAGATCGCCGAGCTGGGTATCCGGCTGAACGCTCCCCTGGAGCACACGTGGAGCTGCTATGAAGCCTCGGAGATGCCGTGCGAGGCCTGCGACGCCTGCGTCCTTCGGGCGAATGGCTTTGCAGAAGCCGGCATCCCCGACCCCCTCATGGTCCGCCTGGGAAGGGCGTAGCAGTGCAGAAACGCAACGGCATTGCCGGTACGGGAGGCCTCCTTGGTTCTCTGTTGGTCAGCCCAAGCCTGACCAACAGACGGAGGGCCGGGGCAGCTAACCAAGTGGGGTGGGGCTCTGCTCGGGCGCGATAGGAGGGCCGACTAATGCTCCGAGTCAGCCGGATGCCGTCGGGGGAGCCGGAGATATTCCGCTCGATACAGGGCGAGGGGGTCACCGCAGGCACACCCAGCGTTTTTCTGCGGCTGGCCACGTGCAACCTGGCCTGCACCTGGTGCGACACCAAGTACACCTGGGACTGGGAGCAGCACGACTACGACCGCGAGGTGGTGGCTCTGGCGCCGGACGACGTGGAGGAACGGGTCGTCTCGTTCGACTGCCCGCACCTGGTGATTACCGGGGGCGAGCCGCTGCTGCAGCAGAGGACGCTTTCCCCGCTGGTCCTCCGTCTCAGGGAGCGCGGCTTCTACTGCGAGGTGGAGACCAACGGCACCCTTTCGCCGGAGCCCGGGATGGTCGATGCGGTCTCCCAGTGGAACGTCTCGCCCAAGCTGGCCAACTCGGGCGACGCCGCCGCCCGCCGGGAGGTCCCGGACGCCCTGCGGGCCTTCCAGGGACTGCCCAACGCCTACTTCAAGTTCGTGGTGGTGGAGCCCTCCGAC
>JADFHV010000143.1 GCA_022566975.1 Chloroflexota bacterium | reverse complement strand
TGGAGCAATTCAAGCATGGACTTGGAGTTAGCAGGCAAAGTAGCCATCGTGGGCGGCGCCAGCAAGGGCCTGGGGAGAGCCTGCGCCGAAGCCTTGGCTGGCGAAGGGGCCAGCGTAGCCATCTGCAGCCGCAGCGAGGCCGACCTGGAACGGGCGGGAGATGAGATCCAGAGGTCAACCGGGTCCCAGGTGCTGACCTTCGCCGGGGACTTAGACCGGTTACAGACCATCCAGGACCTGGTGGCTGCTACGGTTACCAGGTTCGGCCGGCTGGATATTTTGATCAACAACTCCGGCGGACCGCCCCTGGCCCGGGCTGCCACCGCCGGGGAGGACGTGTGGGAAACCGCCATACAGCGCTCGCTGCTGTACTTCGCCCGGATGTGCCGGGAGGGTATTCCTCACCTGAAGTCCCAGGGCGGCGGCCGCATAATCAACATCACCACGCCGTTGGGTAAGGCCCCTTCGGCCGGGTCCGTGCCGACGTCGGTTAGCCGCGCCGCCGGTATAGCCCTGACAAAGGCCATGTCATACGACCTGGCGGACGACAATATCCTCGTGAACACCGTGTGCATCGGCCACGTCAAGAGCGCGCAGATGCAGCGGGTGCCGACAGAGAAGGGAACGTCGCTGGAGGAGCTCTTCGGCGTCCTGGAGAGGAGCGTGCCTCTGGGTCGTGTGGGGGAGACGCAGGAGGCGGCCGACCTCATCGCCTTCCTGGCGTCGGAGAGGGCCAGCTACATCACGGGCTGCGCCATCAACCTCGACGGTGGTTTTTCCGCCGTGGTCTGATCGGCTACACCCTTGGCATGTCTATCCGGCCCCTCAGACGTGGGTCCAGGTGATCGCGGAGCGCGTCGCCCAGGAGATTGAAGGCGAGTACCGCGCCGAAGATGGCGAGGCCGGGGAAGATGGGGATCCACCACGCCGCCTGCACGTACTGGCGGCCCCCTGCCACTAGAGCGCCCCACTCAGGTAACGGCGGCTGGGCGCCGACGCCGATGAAGCTCAGACCGGCGGTCGTGAGGATGGCGAGGCCGAAGTCCAGCGTCCCCTGCGTCAGCACGGGCGCGTAGCTGTTGGGCAGGATGTGGCGGACCACGAGCCGCGTCGGGTGGACCCCCAGCGCCCGCCCCGCCTCCACGTAGTCCTTCCCCTTCTCGGCAATGATGCCGCTCCGCATCAGGCGGGCGTACCCGGTCCATCGCACCAGGCAGATCCCTACGATCGCGGACTCTATGTTGTTGCCCAGGGCCGACGCCACCACGATTGCCATGATCAGGTCCGGGAACGAGAGGAAGATGTCGGTGACCCGCATCACTATCTCGTCGAACCAGCCGCCTATGAAGCCGCTGAGTATACCGACGAAGCAGCCGCCGCCGCCCGCTAAGAGCACCACCAGCAACCCGACCCGCAGGCTGATACGGCCGCCGTGCAGGATACGGCTGAAGACGTCCCGGCCGAACTCGTCGGTGCCAAAGGGATGGCCGAGGCTCGGGGCTTCCAGCCTGGGCCCGGTGTTGAACTTGTCGAACTCGTAGGGCGCCACGGTCGAGCCGCCGAGGCCGATGAAGAGGAAGACGAGCAGAAGGATGAGCCCCACGATGGCAGTGGGGTCATGCCTAAGGGCCCGGTAGAGCCCTGTCAGCCAGGACCTTCGCGGCGGTCCAAGGGCCTCCATGTCTGACCTGGCCAGTGTGCTACTCCCGACTGGTGCCGCACGTGGGCCTGTAGGAGCGGACCGCCCATAAGAAGGCAGCCACTACGTCCATTGCCTTGTTTGCGTCTGCGGGCATACGCGCTCTGTGGCCCTCAGTCATAGGTGACCCTGGGGTCTATGATGGCGATGAACACATCGACCACCAGGTTGGCCATGGAGTAGACCACGGCGACGATGAGGGTCACCCCTACTACCGCGGCCCTGTCCAGGGAAAGGACCGACTGGACCACAAACCGTCCCAGGCCCGGCCAGGCGAAGATCGTCTCGGTGAGCACCGCGCCTGACAGCAGCGCCCCCACCGTAAGCCCCAGTATGGTTACAGTGGGTATCAGCGCGTTCTTCAGCGCGTGCCGGTACAGGACCACCCTGCTGGACAGGCCCTTGGCACGTGCCGTGCGAATGTATTCCTGCCCCAGGACCTCCAGCATGCTCGTACGGGTGATCCGGGTCAACAGCCCGACGACGGAGAACGCGAGGACGAACGCGGGCAGGAGGAGATGGTGCACCACCGACACAAACCCGCTGAAGTCACCCTCCACGAGGGTATCGATGAGGTAGAAACCGGTGGTGTGCGCAGGCAGGTCCCTGGCGAGGGCTATCCGCTGCGCTGACGGCAACCAGCCCAGGTGGAAGAAGAATACCAGTAGCAGGATGATGGCCAGCCAGAATATGGGCATGGAGACCCCGAAGAGCGAGAAGATCCTGACGATCTGGTCAGTGAGCCTGTTCCGGTTGACGGCAGCGACGATCCCCGCCGGAATGGACATCACGACGGCCATCAGCAAAGCCACGATCGACAGCTCCGCCGTCGCGGGAAGAAACCTGCCCAGCTGCTTGCTGACGGGTACCTTGGTCACCAGCGATACGCCGAAATCGCCCTGGACAAGGTTGCCCATGTAGGTTAGGTACTGCTTGTAGGCCGGCCTGTCGAACCCCCACCGTTCACGGAACCTCTCGAGTACCTCAGGCTGGAAGCCCCCCGTCTCGACCAGCATGACCGCCGGATCGCCGGGGACGATGAACATGAGGAAGAAGGTAAGGAGCGTCACCCCGAAGAGCACGAAGACCTGCAGGAAGGAGCGTCGCAGGATGAATGTGGCCAGGTTTATGCCCATGCTATCGTCATCCTACTGGAGCCTTCGAGCGCAGCTAGGGCCCTGACCGTCTCAGAGCGTTAGGGCGCGGCGTCGAAATTGCTACGGCGGCGGAGCACCCGATCCAGGCCAGAGCGCCACGTTACCGCCGCCGAAGAATCGCCACTATGTTCTTAGCTGGGAACGCTCGGGGCCGCGTCACCCGCGGGACCCCCTCACCCATGGGGGGGCCGGTTCGACAATTACCGGCCGTCGATGGACCGACGGCCGGTGATCTGAGACTGCTAGTCCCTTCCGCCTATTCCGCCTTCTTGATGTACCTGTAGTCGATGGTGAAGGCGTGGGGAGCAGCGACCAGACCGGTGATGTCCGAATTGTGGGCGACGAAGTCCCGCACCTGGAGGACGGTCATCAGCCCGCACTTGTCCACCATGATGGAGGACATCTCCTCGTAGATGGTATTGCGCACGGCCTCGTCCACCTCGGACCTGCCCAGCTTCTCAAGCTCGGCCAGGCGAGCCCCGGCCACCGGGTCGACGTCGTCCAGGCCCAGCATGAAGCACTCGCCGGTCGCCCTGACCGAGGCGACGTTGTCGCCGTCCAGGTAGGTTGCGCCCAGTCCGGATATACCCATCCCCCTGAAGGTCTCCTCTACAATGGCTCCCCAGAACTTGGCGCTGGTGGACTGCACGATGGTGGCGTTGATGCCGACTTCTTTCAGGTTATTCTGGAAAAACTCCAGTGCCTTCTGGTACGGCACAGCGCCACAGGAGCCCGTCCTCAGATGGATCTCGATGTCGAACCCGTCCGGGTAGCCCGCCTCGGTCATGAGCGCCATGGCCTTGTCCGGGTCGTACGTGTACCGGTTAGCTATCGCGGGATCGTGGCCCTGCATGCCGGGCAGGAACAGGCTCTGGTGGACGGTGCCCAGGCCGAGAGCGACCACGTCTCGGAGCCCCTCGTAGTCAATGGAGTACCTGACCGCCTGGAAGACGCGGTCGTCCTCGAGAGGAGGGGACCGTCGGTCCATCAGGAAGTTGCAGGTGATGAGGGACCCGTAGCTGAAGACCTCGACTTTCGAGTTTGTTTCGAACCCTGCGATCGACACGGGGTCCAGCTGCATCCCCACGTCCACCTCTCCTGCGCCCACCTGGAGCTCAGCGGTTGCGTTCTCAGGGATGTGGGCGACGATGATCCGCCCAACCGATGGATGGACGCCGTCGTGGCCACCCCAGTAGTTGGGGTTCGCCTTGAGGACGAGCCGTTGTTCCGGCGCCCACGACTCGATCATGAAGGGACCGGTGCCCGCCGAGTGGGTCCGCCCCCAGTTGATTCCCCCGTCATCCCTGTCCTGATCGTCCTTCTCCTGGTGGGAGAGCAGCTCGGCGGCATCCACTATGAACAGCTGCTTGCCCGCCATGGCCGCCAGCATAGGCGAATAGGTCTCCGACAGTGTGAGGGTGAGCTCCATCGGGCCGGTGGCCTCGATGCTTTCGATGATCTGGGCCCAGCCGAAGCGGCTCGTCGACCCGTCATAATCGAGAGCGAACAGGGTGTGCTCAAGGGACATCTTGACGGCCTCGGCGTTCAGGGGCCGTCCGGACGTGAACTGGATCCCGGGCCTGATCTGGAAGGTGTAGACCTTGCCGTCAGGGGAGATGGCCCAAGACCTGGCCAGGCTGGGGATGGCCGGAGGGAAGTCACCGCGGGTGATGGCCGGCGTGTCCAGGGCCGTCAGACCCTCGTACAGAGCGTAGGTCCACCGGTGCTCGAAGAATGAGCCGCCTAGGGGGGGCGTAAAGCCGTTGGACGTGAAGAAAACGTCCCTGACTATCAGGTCAGGCAGCTCGGCCGTTGGAGCTGTGACGACCAAAACCTCTGGGGTTGGTACGGCCTTGAGGGCATCAGAGACGAGCTTCTGCACTTCAGCGGCAGTAACGCCAGGTTGTATTGCGGCGGCAGACTCTGAGACCGCCATTGTGACCAGGGCCTCTAGCTCCTCTTTGGTCGCACCAGGCTGGGCTGCGGCTGCCACGGCCTGCTCTACCATGCTCTTTATCTCTGCGGGTGTGGCGGTTTCAGGGGCGGCCGCTGCAACCGCAACCTCCACGAGTCGCTGTATCTCCGCGGCCGTTACCTGCTGCGGTACGGCCTGCTGGACCGCAGCAGGTACGGCCTGCTGAACCGCTTCTTGAACGACCTTGGAAAGCGCTGCGGTGTCGATCGAAGGGGCAGCCGCCGGGACAGCCTTCTCATCGTCGCCACCGCACGCCACAACAAAAGCCAGTGCCAGCACGACGAACATTGAGATTAACCAAGACCCGCGCTTCATCGCTACACCTCCATATAAAAAGGCCGTCGATTCACTCACTTGTTTCTAGTCGGCTCAACCTATTGAAATCGGGCCCACCATACAGGAAATGGCGTTCACATGTCAACGCTCGGATGCCGAGCTATATGCAGAGCACTCGTGAGGTGTTTGACTGGAGGTCAAGCGCCGTAGAGGTGCTCGACCACCTCTCGTCGTCACATTGACGCGACTGTCCCCTCGTGAGAGAATCCCGCAACTGCCATGACCGGCGCGTAGGGGGCACGGCGCGCCGTGCCCCTACCGTGTCCCGAGGAGGAGAGATGACAGCCCAGGGGACCGCAACGCGATGGGACCTCGACCTCGGAGCGCCCGGCGCCATGGAGTGGCGCTGTATAGGACCCTTCCGTGGCGGGCGGGCAATCGCCGCCGTCGGACATCCTACGGAAAAGCAGGTCTTCTACATGGGCTGCGCCGGCGGCGTCTGGAAGACCTCCGACGGGGGGACGTACTGGGAGAACGTATCGGACGGGTTCTTCGGCACCGCCTCCGTCGGGGCGATCGCCGTGTCCGAGTCCGATCCAAACGTGATCTACGCGGGAACGGGCGAGGCGTGCATCCGCGGGGACGTTTCACACGGTGACGGTGTTTACCGTTCGACCGACCGCGGCCGTACATGGAAGAACCTGGGACTGGGCGACACGCGGCACATCTCACGCATACGCATCCACCCGGGCAACGCTGACG
>JADFHV010000142.1 GCA_022566975.1 Chloroflexota bacterium | reverse complement strand
ACCGTCGTTCAGGTCAACGGCGGCCTGGAGCTTCTCACCCGCGGCCAGATGAACGCCCAGCGCTTGCAGGCTGGTCTCTAGGGGGGTTGAGCTTTCCATCGACCCCATCACAAGTCCTATCCGCTGCGGGTGACTCCCCGCAGCTAACGCAGGCTATCTCCTTCGGCGGGTGACTTCCCGCAGCTAACGCAGGCTATCTCCTTCGTAGGACGCGCGAACTTCGTTTGGTGTCGGCTTTTGTACCTAAGTAAACGTCTGCGAGTGCGGCTCAAACACCGGTGCTGAGGAGCGGCCTCGCGCCTTACGGGTCTGCGGGCGCGGTATCGTCGTTTGGGCCCCTTGGACGGCTCGGACACAGATATGGGTGCCCGCCGCACTGGAAATAGGGGGTTCTCTGGTGGCTCCACGGGTCGTGTTAGCTACACTGAGGGGTGGTAGGAGACCTGGTGTTGGGACGGAAGCCGTCGGAGGGAGGCAGGACCGCCATCGAACTTCAGTCGAGCATCGTACACCTTGCCAGGTTCCTTGGCGCACAGGAAGATGAGGTGGTCCAACTCCTTGAGGAGGGCCGGCTTGGAGGCGCGCTGATCGTTGCGATCACGGAGAGGGGCCTTCCGGCCACACCGGCGGTGAAGAACTCGGTGGAAAAGATGGTCCGGACCATCGATCCGAAGGTTGCCCTGGCACGGTCCAAGGCCAACAGGTCTCACATGCTCGCGGCCGAGGCGACGGCGACGATCATGTTCACGGATATCGTTGGCTCCAGCGCCATGGCGGAGAGACTGGGAGACCGCGCCGCCAGGGAGGTCCTTCGGAGCCATAACGACATCATCCGCAGCAAAACGAATGCCCACGGTGGCGTCGAGGTCAAGTTCATGGGCGATGGCTTCATGCTCACGTTTCCCAGCGCGCGAAGCGGAGTGGCCTGCGCCGTGGACGTGCAGCGGGAGCTGGACGCACGCAACCGAGAGTCGGCGGAAGACCGGCTTGCGGTCCGCATAGGACTCTCGGTAGGCGAGCCCATTCGGGAGGAGGAGGACCTGTTCGGACAGGCTGTCAATCACGCGGCGAGGGTCGCCGATCAGGCGGCGGGTGGGCAGGTGCTCATCTCGGAGATCGTCTACGCCCTCGTGGGGAGAGCGGGACAGTTCAGGTTTCGGGAGATGGGTCTTTTCGAGCTCAAGGGGATTTCCGGCACCCACTCCCTCTACGAGGTGCTCTGGAACGGAGGATAGAGCCGATCAAGGGACTGGGCCGCGGGTCGGGCCGCTAGCCCCGCCGGCGCATCATCTGCAAGACCTGGCTGCGGCCCTTTCCTGACGTCATCTGACGCATGAGTTTCTGGATCTGGCGGAACTGGTTCAGGAGCTGGTTTACGTCCTTAGGCGTGGTGCCGCTGCCCTTCGCGATCCGTCGCCGTCGGCTTCCACCGATGATCTCGGGTCTGCGTCGCTCCTCCGGTGTCATCGAGCGGATCAACGCCTCCACCCTTCCCAGGTCCCTCTCGTTCACGTCCTCATCGCCGATGGTTCCACGCAGGCCTGAGAGGCCCGGGATCATCTCCATCACCTGACTGATGGGGCCCATCTTTTTTAGCTGCTGAAGCTGGCCCAGGAAGTCGTCTAGGTCGAAGGTGGCGCGACGAATCTTCTCCTCTAGCTTTACGGCCTGCTGCTCGTCGAAGGTCGTTTGGGCCTTCTCTACCAGAGTCAGCATGTCTCCCATGCCGAGGATACGTGAGGCCAGCCTGTCTGGATAGAAGGGCTCGATAGCTTCGACGCGCTCGCCCGTCCCAATGAACTTGATGGGAAGGCCGGTCGTCGAGGTGATGGATAGCGCCGCTCCTCCACGGGCGTCCCCGTCCAGCTTGGTGAGGATAAGGCCGGTCAGACCGACTCTCTCGTGGAATTCGGCCGCGACCCGGACCGCGTCCTGCCCCGTCATGGCGTCAATCACCAGGAGGGTTTCGGCCGGCGATATTGCGTCTTTTACCTCCTCCAGCTCGTCCATCAACTCGTCATCCACCTGAGAGCGTCCGGCCGTGTCCACGATGGCCCAGGCCGCGCCCAGCTCTGCCGCTCGCTTGACGCCATCTCTCGCCACCCTGGCTGTGGGATGTGACGTGCCGGCCTGGTAGACCTCTACCTCCACCTGTTTGCCCAGTGTCTCTAGCTGACGAACGGCAGCCGGTCGCCGGAGGTCGGCTGCCACCAAGACGCACCTCTGTTGTGACTGCCTTAGGTGGAGGGCAAGTTTGGCCGCGGTCGTCGTTTTGCCGGAGCCGTTGAGCCCCACCATCAGTAGCACCGAGGGAGGTTCTGGGGCCGGGCTAAGCCTCTGGACTCCTCCGCCGAGTATTGACGTGAGCTCCTCGTTGGTGATCTTGACCACCTGCTGGCCTGGACTCAGGCTCTTGAGAACATCGCCATGCAAGGCCCGTTCACGGATACGCGCAATAAAGTCTCGCGCTACCCTGAAGTTGACGTCCGCCTCTAGCAGGGCCATACGGATCTCCCGCAGGCCTTCGTCCACGTCCTTCTCGGTGAGTCTGCCCTTGGCGCTCAGCCGCTGAAGTGCGCCGGTGAGCTTTTCCGACAAGGCTTCGAACACTGGTGCCTCCTGGTCTGCCTCCGGGTCTGATTGTAGGGCCGCCTCTGAGAAGCGGTCAAGCGCCACGCTGGAGACCGGTGCTGGACACTCGCGTCAAACAAAACGCACCGACCGGTGCTCGAGGTCGGTGCGCGTCGCCTGGGCCCGGCGGCTGTCAGCTGGTGGGATGTACGGTCTCAACCAGATCGCTCATGAGCGAGGCCATGAACTGTACGCTGGCGATCGTCTTGTGATACTCCATGCGGGTGGGCCCAACGGCCCCGACGGCGCCCACGGCTTGCTGGGGTATGCCGTACTGGCAGATGACGATGCTGAGAGGCCAGAGGACGTCGCCGCGGTTCTCCTCCCCAATCTTTACCCTCACCATCCCTCCATCGGGAGTCGCCTCAAGCACGGCCTGCACCAGACTTCCGTCTTCCACGCCTTCGACGATGGAGCGGACCATGTGGTTCTCATCGAACTCTGGCTGGCTCAGGAGGTTTCCGAGTCCGTCCACGTAGTGGTCACTGTACGCGTCGCTCTCCTCGTCCCTGAGGATCACGACCGCCGCGTCTACCACCGCCTCCTCCAGAGGCGTCAACGCTACGTTCCGCGACTCTATCTCGCGGCGGGTAAGGCCTTGGAGCTCGCTCTTCATCTTGTTGGCGGTCGTCTCCAGCTCAGGCGCGTCTACCGGCTTCTCGAGCCGGATGAGCTGCCTTCTGAGGATGGCCTGCTCCATCACGATGATGAGCATGGCCACCAAGTCCTGGAGCCGTACCAGCTCCAGGTGCACAACCCTGGACTCCTTCGCCTTTGGGAACGTGGTTATGGCCATGTTTCCAACGAGCTGAGCCAGGATGGCGGCGGCGGTGCTGGCCCACTCGTCTACGTCGCGCTCGACGTCGCCGAGCTGTTTGCGGATGGACCGCCTCGTGCTCGGGTGAATAGTGGTCTGGCGGGTCGCCATGGACTCTACGTAGAGCCTGTAGGCCTTGTCGAGGGGGACGCTGCCTGCCGATGCGTGAGGGCGCGTGATGTAGCCCTCCTCATCCAGCGTCGCCACCTCTTTCCTGATCGTGGCGGGACTCACACCCAGCTCGTGCGCTCCGGCAATGGTCTCCGACCCGATAGGGGTCGCCGTCCGGGTGTAATGATCGACGATCAGGTTGAGGATTGTCTCTTGTCGCTGCGTAAGCATGGGTACGTAGCTAATGGCCCTTACCGTCGTGTAAGTCTAGCACAACGCTGAATCAGGTGGCTAGAACGAAATCCGATGCCAGAGGCAGGAACGAGCGCGGACGCCGCCTACCGGCCTGTCTACCGCCTCGATTCGTTGTTGAACGCGCCATTGACCGCTGCTATACTGCCTCTCACTAACCCAGGCGGGCGAGGCGACATGGAAATCACATGGCTGGGCCACTCATCACTCAAGCTCCTCACACAGGGCGCTACTCTGATCACGGACCCCTACGCCGACTCGGTGGGGTTCGCCATGGGACGACACTGGGCCGACATCGTGACCATCAGCAACGATCATCCCCACCACTCACACAGGGCTGCGATGGAGGGCACTCCGCGGTTCATCGTGGGGCCAGGCGAGTACGAGATCGCCGACTTCTACATCACCGGCATGGGGACCCGTCTCAGCGCCGAAGAGGGAGAGCGCCGTACCAACACAGTGTTCACGTTCCAGGTGGAAGGGCTGACTCTGTGCCACCTAGGCGACTTGGGGGGGATGCCCTCACCTGGTCAGGTCAGGCAGTTGAACCAGGCGGACGTACTCTTTGTTCCGGCGGGAGGAGCTTGCACCATCGGCGCCGGCAGGCTAGCGGAGCTTGTCAATATGATAGAGCCTCGTATCGTCGTTCCGTTGCACTATCGTACTGATGGGATAGCGGTCGAGCTCGGCAGCCTGGATGAGTTCCTCGCCGAGCTGGGCGTTGCCGAGTCTGAGCCTCAAGCCAAGCTGACAGTTACCTCGACGAGCCTTCCCCGTGACCTGGGGCTCGTGGTGCTCAAGCGAGGGACCTGACAAGTCGAACGCGGGTGGGTGCGGTCCACTTCGGCGATCGCCGTGGCTACGTCCGGCGCCTCTTCAATATCGCGATCAGACCCAGCGGTCCCATCAAGAGCAGCATGTTGCCCGCCCCCGCCATGAGCGGCGTGTCGCTCGAGGCCGCGAAACATCCCCCTCCGGACGGCGGCGTCACCGTGGCTGTGGGTGGCGGCGGCGTCGCGGTGACGACAACGACTGCCGGCGTCGGCGTCGGCGGCACAGGTGTCGCCGTCGGCGTCGCCGTGGGAACGGCCGTCGCTGTGGCCGTGGGCGTCGGTGTCACGGTGGGCGTCGGTGTCGCCGTGGGCGTTGCGGTCGGCGTTGCGGTCGGCGTCTCCGTTGGCGTATTCGTAGGCGTCGGTGTGGGGATTGCCGTCGCCGTCGCCGTGGGCGTAGGCGTTGGTGGTGGCGACTGAGTTATTATCACCGACCAATTGCCGTCTGCTGAGACATCTATGATGTAGGCCCCCGGTTGGGCGATGCCTATCGCCTTGGAGCCATCGAAGGCCCCGATCGCATTGACCAGCAGCGCTATGCTGTTCCCTTGGCTGTCGAGGAGCCTGATGATGAAATTTCCCTGACCATCATGAGTCATGACGAAGCGGGTGAGGCCCTGGTGAAGGTCAAACGGTTGGGGGGCCTGCTGTCCTCTGCCCTCAAGTTGAATTGCACCTTCAGGCAAGGGCGTAGGGGTGGGCGTGGGCACCGGCAGGTTGGCAAAGGTCAGGTTGAAGTCGAACTTGATTATTGGTAGACCGGATGCAACGAAGGTGTCCGTCTCCTGAGCCTGGACCGTCTCCAGATGGAAGGTGACGGTCTTTCCCGCGAATGAGGGGTCGGTCGGCCCGACCGTAAGGGCGGCATAGCGTCCGTTCTTTATGATCACCGCACCTGACACGAAGTCACCTAGCCGTGCGGTTATGCAGAGTTCGACACAGGCGCCTGTTTCGTCAACCTTGCTGTCGGGTGCCGGGGCGCCCGCAACCGTTACCGAGCCGGAGTATATGGTGGGGAGAGGCGGCGGCGCCTGTGCGCGGGCAATGTGGGCGAAAGGGCCAACCAGCGCGAACGTCACTGTGATCGCCATGAGCGCGGCCAACCTGACTCTGAAAGTCAACTCACCCTCCGTAAAAAAGACCTCCCTCCCCGTGGCGCGAGGAGGGAGGTCTTACTAAACCCTTACTAGCTCCCGTAGGGGGCCTCAGCTACGGCACAAGCGTTCCGGACTCGGTGAGGAACACCCAGTAACCCTTGCCGGTCTTGATGCAATCCTTGCTGGCATCGGTA
>JADFHV010000141.1 GCA_022566975.1 Chloroflexota bacterium | reverse complement strand
GCCGAAACGGCGACAGTCGAACCGGCAGCGGCCGAAACGGCGACGGCCGAGCCGGCAGAGGCCAAACCGGCGACGGCCGAAACGGGAGGCTAGAAGCCGCGCAAGAGGAGGGCTGTTGTGGGGCTGAACAAGATCCTGATCATAGGCAACCTGGGTACCGACCCCGAGATGCGCTACACTCCCAACGGCAACCCGGTCACGTCCTTCAGGGTGGCGACCAACCGGACCTACACGACGTCACAGGGCGAGAAGCGGGAAGAGACGGAGTGGTTCAGCGTGGTCACATGGAACCAGCTTGCCGAGCAGTGCAACCAATACCTGACCAAGGGTCGTAAAGTATACGTAGAGGGCAGGCTGAAGAGCGATACGTGGACTGGCAATGACGGCCAGGTGAGGTTCCGGAACGAGATAAACGCCAACCAGGTAGTGTTCCTTGACCGGGGCCCGTCCGGGGAGACGGGTCAAGAGATAGGCGTCGAGGCCGGGGGCGTTGAGGCCGGAGGCGTTGAGGCCGGAGGCGTTGAGGCCGGAGGCGCAGAGGACTCGGCAGAGGACTTGCCCTGGTAGGCTTGCACGCGATTGTGGAGGAGGCCAAGTAGCAGTATGACAAGCAGAGGCCCCAGACGCCCCAGCGGTCCCGGCGGCCCCGGCGCCAGGCGGGGCAGGCCCCGGTACTACGCGCGCAGGAAGGTATGCTCGTTCTGCGTGGACCACATAGACTACATAGACTACAAGAACGTGGAGCGGATCAGGAGATTCCTCTCCGACCGCTTCATGGTGGAGTCCAGGCGCAGGACGGGTGTATGCTCCAAACACCAGAGGGGGCTGGCCAGGGCCATCAAGCGGGCCAGGCACCTGGCGATGCTTCCGTTCAGCCCAGACCACCGCGTGATGGACGGGGTGCGAGCGCGATAGCGCGCCGTGACCTGGACGACCCACGGCCCAGACTCCACGAGCTAGTCCCCGTCGTAATCAGCGATACCTTCGGGTGGGTTGTGAAGTTGTGGTAGACCTAGCAAGAGATCGCTCCCCACGTAGAGGCAGGACCGACCGCCGTCGTGAGCTCTCGCTCAAGAGGCGCGACCCCAAACGGAGGCGCCTTGCCTACGCTGTGATCGGCATCCTCGTCCTGGCCATCCTCGGGATTGGCATTGGG
This sequence comes from Chloroflexota bacterium, assembly GCA_022566975.1. The sequence goes on along the minus strand of JADFHV010000141.1, from coordinate 4,821 downwards.
GCGTATTCCGTTGTGTTCGTCTTCCCTCACAGAGAGCTGGTCGTCAGAGTCGACGACATCAAATACACACGTGGAGACCTGGTCAAGCTGCTCCAGGCCAAGCAGAAGCAGATCGAGCTGCTGGGGGGGTCATTCAAGACCGGGCGAGAGATATTTGAGGCGCTGCAGGACCTGATAGAGACGGAGATGATTGCCCAGGTCGCCCCGAGCTACGGTGTCACGGTCTCCGACGAGGAGGTGGACACTGAGATCAGGCGCATGTTTGCACCCGTCGTCGGAAACGCACAGGTCGATACCCGCCAGTTGGAGCGGGAGTTCCAGGACCGCTACGGCTCGTTCCTGAACGAGATCCAGCTCAGCACGTCCAAGTTCCGTGCGGAGGTACGAAAGCAGCTACTCAGGGAGCGGTTCAGGCAGTTTATCGGCGAGGGGCGTATCGATACCGTCCCAGCAGTTCCCACCGTGGCACCGCAGGCCAGGGTGCATCGTATTGTGTTAGCGCCTCGCGACGAGCTGGGGCTCATCAGAGACAGGTTCAAGGGCATGGTGGACGGCAGCAGTGACCCCGAGGTCATCAGGGCGGCCTTCAAGGCGCTGGTCCGGGAGTTCTCGCGGGATGACCCGGAGACCGTCAGAAGAGGGGGCGACCTGGGATGGGCTCCCGTGGGTGTTTTCCGAGAGTACGACGACCTGATATTCAGCCTTGAGGTGGGAGAGCTCAGCGACCAGATCCCCAACTTCAGCGACCCTGGGCAGATATTCTTCTTCCTGATCTCGGAGAGAGATGACGCCCGCCCGGTGGACCTGGCGGACCGGGAGGCCCTGAAGAGCCGGGCGCTTCAAGAGTGGTTGAACGATGAGCGCAAGAACCATGAGGTCTTTGCCACGCTGAACTCAGATATCTACGCGTGGATGATCGAACAGCTTCGGCTGACGACCACCATCACCCCTACACCGGCGGCGCCCAATCCCCTGGGGCTATAGGTCTCGAGGCCTCACGGTGGGCAGGTCCTCGGTCGGCATCGGTCTGTTGGGAATGGGCGTGGTCCGACGTGGAGGGCATAGACGCGGCGTACAAGCTGGCTATCCTATCGACCCTGGCATTCCGCGCTCGGGTAAAGGATACCGACGTGCACACGGAGGGCATCACCCGTCTGCGGACGAGGGACTTCCTCTATGCCAAGGAGCTCGGATACGCAATCAAGCTGCTCGCCCTGGCGAGCAAACGGGACGGCCCGGTGCAGGTCAGGGTCCACCCGGCGTTTGTGCCGCAGGAGCTGATGCTCGCCAAGGTGGACGGCGTCCTTAACGCGGTCGAGATAGAGACCGACCTGGCGGGTTCCGTGCTGTTTAGCGGGCCCGGAGCCGGCTCCATGCCCACGACCAGCGCCGTGATAGCCGACCTCGTGAACATCGCGCGTAATGTCGTCGGGAACCTCGTCCCGCCCGTCCCTCTGGAGCTCTCAGAAGACGTGCGTGTCCAGCCGATGGAAGAGCTGGAGACCAGGTACTACCTGAGGCTGATCGTCGCGGACCGACCGGGCGTGCTGGCGCGGATCGCGCAGGTGCTGGGCGATCTGCACATCAGCATCGCTTCTGTCATCCAGAAGGAGGCGGACGAGGAGGCCCGGCGAGCGGAGATCGTGCTCATGACCCACGAGGCCAGAGAGTCGTCGGTGCAGCAGGCCATCGAGATTCTGCAGGGCCTCGACGGGGTCGACGAGGTCGGGAACATGGTGCGAGTCGAGGAGTGGGGGTAGTTGAGCTCTCGCGGAGTTACGCGAAGGAGGGTATGGTGAAACCGAAGCAGTTGGGACACATCGTCTTGAGGGTGCGCGACCTGGACAGGTCTGAGCGTTTCTACGCGGACGTGCTGGGACTCCAGGTCACGACGAGGATGCCAGGTGCCATGGTGTTCCTGAGCGCGGGTGAGGCGTCCCACGAGCTTGCGTTGATGCCCGTTGGCCCCGATGCGCCGGGACCGGACCCGAGCCGAGTCGGCCTCTATCACTTCGCGTGGGAGATGGAGTCGTTCGAGGACCTGAGGAAGCTGTACGCGGAGCTAAAGGAGAAAGAGGTCGAGATCGGCGGCATCGGCGACCACGGCATCTCGCTTGGAGTCTACTTCTTCGACCCCGACGGCAACGAGATCGAGGCCTTCTACGAGCTGTCCAGGGACCAGTGGCCCACGGAAGGCACCATCTTCGCCGGACGCTTTCCTCTAGGGTCTCTGGAGGAAGAGGGGGCAGCAAGGACGGCGTAAGACCAGATGGACACCATTCGTTTCTACACCTGGAAGCGCTGAAGCACCTGCCGCCGAGTGAGAGCGTCGCTCTTGCAAAAAGGCATCGAGCTCCGGGAGCGCGATTTCTTCGCCGACCAGTTCTCCGAAAAGGAGCTCCGGGAGCTCATAGGCTCCCGCCCGGTCTCGGACGTCTTTTCCTGGCACAGTCCCTCGTTCAAGAAGCTGGGGCTAAGTCGAGAGGAGCTTGGCGACGACAGCCTGATCGCCCTGATGCTGGAGGAGCCCAGGCTCATCCGGCGGCCGTTGGTACAGGTGGGGAGCGGTCTTATCGTCGGCGCCGACAAGACGGCGCTGGAGGCAGCGTTCCCCTAGGGCCGGCACGTACGCGTGCGGCGTAGGGTCACGGGGCATAGAGCTCGACGCCCGGCAGCGAGCCGGCCAGTGAGAACCAGAAGCTGGTCCGCGACGGCACCGGCTTGAGCTGCGAGCCGGCCAGGGGGCCGGAGATGGCCCGCCCACTATCGTCCCACAGGCTCCCCGTCTCCACGTCTTTCAGAACGCGATCGCTTAGCGTGAAGCTCAGCGTTCGGTCCCCAAGAGTGCGCGAATAGGCGGCACCGGTGGGGCCCTCGAGGCGAACGATCACCACGATCTCCTGATGGCCTACAACGTCGTTGATGGCCTCTTCACGCACGCCGTTCAGTGCGTACGCCTTGTGGCTCCCCTCCACCTCGACCGCAAGGACCCTATCGCCGGCCTGTAGCCGGTCATCCAGCTTGCTCTCAGTCACGGGGAACGCGAACTGCCCGCTGTTGACGCGGTCCTCGTATCCCAGGAAGGGGTCGCTTCTATACCTCGCGCCGGGCCCGGGGCGCTTGAGCACCTTTGTGTCCGGGTGCAGCCCGGTCCAGGCGGCCCACGGCGTGGTCATGGACGGTAGAAGGGTAAGCCGTCTGCCGGTGGCCGGCCCAACGATGGCCTCCCCGATCACCTGGAACCAGTAGGAACCCGACTGGTGGTCGTACATGACGAGGTCGGACTGGTACAGCGCGCTCGTGTTGCCGAAGAGAAGGACCTGGCCGTCAAGTTCTCGGCTATAGACTGCGCCGCTGGCGCACAGCGGGCAGTAGGTGACAAGGACCGGGACCCCGTCTATGACGTCGTTGACGATCTCGTGGAGGTTCAGGATCTTGATCGGGTAGGCATAGGCCCCGCTACCGGACACGTAGCCGACAACCGCGTCATCGTCGTTGAGCCATCGCCCGCCCTCAACGTCGTCGTATTCGGGGCTGTAGACGGGCTCGATGGCATCCCGAAGGCGATCGATGTCGTCCTGGCTCGCCTCCGAGAGCCGGATGAATCCCCCACGGAACGTGTCGAAAAAGACCTCGTCCAGGGGTACGCTGGCAATGGATGTGTCCAGCTCGGGGGGCGGGCCCGCAGGGGCCGCAGGCGGCTGGGACCCTGTCGAGACCGGCACAGGCTCGGACACGGTCGGGGCCGGCGCCGCGGGCGAAGGCCGGGGGTCCGCGGCGGTAGGCGTCGGTGAGACCGCAGGGTCTCCGCGGTCCTGGGAGCAGGCCAATGCCAGCACCAGGACAACAGGAGCCAGAGCGGCCATGCGCGGTGGTCGAATCAGCCGTAGGATCATCACACCCAGAATTCTAAAGCTCTTCGGGTTAGATGAGAAAGGCCAGGGAAAGGGTGTGACCCTATACCAAGCCGGCGTGAGACCCAGGGGAGGGGGCTTGCAAATTGTTCTCTGCGCTGGCAGGATAACTTCCATGAGAATAGGCGCATTCGAGGTAGGCGAGCCTGTCCCAGAGCTCAAGAACACATGCGCAATAGCGATGCTGCGCCCCTGGATAGACGTGGGACGGGTAGGAACGCTTGTCCTCAACAAGCTCGAAAAACATCTGGGCGCAAAGGAGCTGGGCAGACTGGCCCGCCCCGGTACGTTCTTTGACTTCACCCAGTACAGGCCCCGAATTCGGAATGTGGAAGGTCGCCGGGTCTTAACTATCCCCAACAGCAGCGTGCAATATGCCCACGACGATGACAGCGGCATTCGTGGCTGGCTGAATAAACAGGACAAGCAAACACTGGTCAACCTGCTCGATGAGAGGGCCTTGTTCGATGCCGAGTTGCACGAGCTGCTCTCGTTCAAGGCCGCTGCCACGGATTTCAGCCTGCCCGTGCAGAAAAAACTCATTCGCCAGGCGATTGGCACGTGGCAATTCGTCGCCTATCGGGAAATGCGTCGCTACACCCGGCGCATCGACGCCGCTGTCGACAATCTCGAGTCGCTGTTTCGGGACGGTATCGGCGCACCGCTGGTCGAACTTTGCGAATACGCATTACGCCGCGTCGAGACCGCAATGGGGCATGTCGACGATTCCGATGGCTACATGTCACCGCTCCTCGGCCGGCTCGAAGACTTGCACCTCGCGGCCTGTGAACGCGCCAGACCCGAACCGAAGAAGCTCGCGAAGCGTTTGTACAAGTGGCAAATCGATGGCGACTGGGACACGTTCCGTGACGCCGTTGAAAAGTATGCGACCGTGCTCGGCGATGCA
>JADFHV010000140.1 GCA_022566975.1 Chloroflexota bacterium | reverse complement strand
CATTGGTCGTTTCGATCGTGCCTTTCAGCGTGATAACCGAGACCGGAGAGGACGAATTCGTCCGTTCTTCTGAAATGATGAGTTTTTGCATAGATCTACCTTGCACTGCGACCTCAAGGGTAGCAAGAGTCAGTCCAAAAGCGCCCTGAGTAGGAAATGTATTCCCTGTCGGTCATTCGATGCAAGCTTTATATTCTTCTCAGCCTTGCCGAATCCAGGGTTGAGCCTCAAGGCCTCCTGGAAGCACTTCGTGGCCTCGTCGATCAGAATCTTCGTAGCGGGTGATGCCCGCATCACCCGTCGGACGAAGGCCTCCACCGCGCTCGCCGGGTGCGCCGTCCCGGTGGGATTGTTCGGGTTGCAGAAGAACACCATGCCCGCCCCGCGCGAGGCCTCCGCCATCGCATCGATATCCAGGCCCAGCGAGCCGTCGACGGGGATATACTTGACCGGCGCGCCGATCCGGTCGGCCGTCTGGTCGGGCCTGCCATAGCTCGGCGCCCCGGTGACCAGCGGCTTGGTTGCCGAACAGAAGGCGCGGACCGCCCCCTCTAGGAGGGCACCCGAGCCCGTGCTCACGACGACATTGTCGGTCTCGACGTCGTATTTCTCGGCGATCGTCGTTACCAGATCGTTCGTGTGGTCGGGCGGATATCCGCGCCCCGCCCTCGACGAGCACCTCAAGGTCCTGGAGGGGCGCCGTCACGTCCCTTCCGGGGTGTATCAACAGGGGTGCTCCCGTCAGGCGTTGCGCCCTCCCGGACGCCCTCAGGACCTTGCGCTCGTTGTCGGTCAGAGGGTAGGTGCATCCCACCTCGCCAATGACGCCCGAGCTGATGCCGGTGCCGTCCACCCCCTCGGTCACGTCGCGGACGATCTGCTCCGCGATCGCGTCTTCGCTCAATGCGTCCATGTCGGAGCGATGGGACACAGCCACATAGTAAGAGGCGCCCATGACGATGTTAACGCCGGTGGCGCGAGAGATGCGGGCGAGGCCCACCGGGTCGCGGCCGAGGCCGATGCTGGAGCAGTCGACGAGCGAGTCGCCTCCGAGCTGCCTGTAGAGCATCACCTCCTCTATCGCCGTAGGGATGTCGAGGAGCACTACGTCCTCGACGACGCGGACCACATCGGAGTAGTTGCGGGAGTAGACGAGAGTCTCCAGGGTCGGCGGGGCCGAATGAAGCGCCCTGAGCGACGCCTGAGGCGGAGGAGGGATGAGCACCCCGGCGTTGGACAGTATATGCTCGTGGGTCAGGGTGACACCCAGGTCCTCCGGCGGAATGAGACCGGTGACCGTCTGTACCATCCCCGCACGGCTCTGAATGGGCATCGCCCCTCACGGACGCGGGCGGACACGTAGGCCCGCTCTACGGCATGGCCTGACGGCCGATCATGCCGGCGGCGCGGTCCTCGTGGGAGAAGTCCCACTCCTCCGCATCGAGACCCTGGGCCTTCCACCACTCGTAGGTCATCGCGAGGCCGTCGCGCATGTCATACTTGGGCGTCCAGTCCAGGTCCCGCATGGCCTTCTCGATGGCGTAGACGTTGCTCACTCGCCACTCGAAGGGGTAGATATCCTGGTCCGAGATCCCCAACCGCTGTGACAGCGCCTCGAAGTCCCTCGCCTCGACGTGCACGGTTTCCGGAGAGACGCCCATGACCTCGCCGATGGTCCGGACGTAGCCGTTAATGGTGATGGCCTGAGGGCCGGAGACCGTGTAGACATGACCCAGTGTCTGAGTCCGCCCGGGCGCGGCGGCGAAGGCCGCCGCCAGGTCGTCCACATGCACGGACTGGAACAGCGTCAGGCCGTCACCCGGCACGATGATGGTACGGCCCTGGGTGAGCCTGGCGAAGAAGCTGAACTCGCGCTGCTTGAGCTTGTTGTCCGGGCCGTAGACGTAGGGCGGTCTGAGCACCGTAGCCGGAAAGGCCCTGTCGCTGAAGGCCTCCATCAGCATGTCCTCGCACACCACCTTGTTTCTGGCGTAGTCGCTGGCGTCGGGGCCGCGGTGCAGGGGAAAGTCGTCCCTGACGGGCGCGACGTCGCTGGGTGCGTAGACGGCCGTCGTGCTGCAGAAGACGAAGTGCCCGATGCGTCCCTCCAGCGATTCGATCACCGGCTCCAGGGCCTCCGGCGTATAGCCGGAGATATCGAAGACGGCGTCGTAGGCCGCCTTCTTCAACGCGGACCGGACCTCGGCGGGCTCGGTCCTGTCCGCTGCCAGGCGGTTCACCCCCTCGGGGAGCTCGGCCTCGGATATCCCTCGGTTGAGGACCGTTACCGTGTGGCCCTGCCGGTGGAGAAGCCTCACGAGATGGAGGCCGATAAATACAGTACCGCCCAGCACCAGAACGTTCATGTGGTCACCCCTCTTGCGGGCCGTCCGTCTCTCGCCGCATTCGCGCAACAGGGGGCAGGTTACCGGCGGCCCACTTCGGTGTCAAGTGTCGTGGCCGAGGGGACACCAGCCCCGTGTGCACCACGGATTGACAGGCGGACGGGCGCCGAATAAGGTACGTCGCAGACCCGCCACAATGGAAGGATGCAGACGTGACGCAACTCTACCAAGAGTCGGTCGTTATCGACGCGCTCAACGTGAGCAACTGGGACAGCCCCGCCGTGTACGAGAGCCTGCACCGGGGGCAGGTAACGGGCATCAACGCGACCATCGCCGTCTGGGAGAATTTCACCCAGACGATGGACCACATCAAGACGTGGGAGCGGCGCTTCAGAGAGCGCCGGGACACACTCGTGCAGGCGAGGGCGGTCGAAGACCTTATGAACGCGAAGGCTGAGGGGAAGACGGGCGTCATACTCGGATGGCAGAACGCCTCCCCAATCGAGAACGACCTCGACCGGCTGTCCCTGTTCCACTCGCTGGGCGTGCGCATCATCCAGATCACCTACAACGAGCGGAACCTGTTGGGCAATGGCTGCTACGAGCGCAGGGACGAAGGACTCAGCAACTTCGGCGTGGACGCCGTCAAGGAGATGAACCGCCTGGGCATCCTTATCGACCTTTCGCACGTCGGGGACCGTACCACCCTGGAGGCCGCGGAGCTATCTGAGCAGCCGGTCGCGTGTACTCACGCCAACGCCCGGACCTTCCACGACCACGTGCGCAACAAGCCGGACGACGCGCTGAAGCTCGTCGCCGGCAAGGGCGGAGTCATCGGGGCCAACGCCTTCCCGCCGTTCTTACGCAAGGGGTTCGAGTCGACGGTCAGGGACTACGTGGACGCCATCGACGACCTGGTGGAGCGGGTGGGCATCGACCACGTGGGCATCGGCACCGACTTCACCCAGGACCAGCCCCCGGCCTTCTTCGACTGGCTGTTCTCGCAGCAAGGGACGAAACCCCGCGAGCGGCCGATAGACTACCCCGACCCGCTGGTCCACCCCAAAGAGATGGAGACGCCGGACAAGCTGTCCAGTGTGGCCCGCGAGCTAGCCGCTCGGGGTTACGCCGAGGCCGACTTGAGGAAGGTCCTTGGCGAGAACTGGCTCCGGCTGTTCAGGCAGGTCTGGGGCTCGTAGCTATTCACCCGTCGCCGTACGCTTTGGACGGGCGTACCCCTACGGGTCGGGGCGCCACTACGCTTACCCTCTGGCCCATCAGCCCCAACTTGCCGGCCATCCTTCGTGTATGCAGTAAGGATGCCCAGGGTGTTCAGTTGCTCGGCGAGCTTATTCCACGACAATAGTACCGGCCATACCCACGCCCTCTTTGTCACCGTGGAACCGGCAGTAGTAAGAGAACGTTCCGGTCTCGTTGAAGGTGAAGGCGAAGGTGTCCCCCTGCTGCATGGTCCCGGAGCTAAAGGCGCCATCGTCGGCGTTTGCGGTATGTCTCGGTGCTTCCTTATTGATCCACTCGACAGTCCAACCCTCGCGGATTGTGATGACGGCACCTTTAAACTGGAACTGGTCCATGACGACGGTAACAGTGCGTGGTTCTGCCCTGGCTCCCGGCACTACCGGCTCTATGACCAGCTCTGGCGCGATGCCTTCGTCGGCAGCCGCCGCCCCAATACGAACGATTCCGTCTCCGCTCGCCTGGTCCGCCAGCGACAGGATGCCTCTTGCCAGAGGTTGAACTTCGCCCAGGTCGGTGGCCCCGTTAATGGCAAGGGAGTCCAGAAGTATTCGTGAGACCGATTGCTCCACAGTGCGGGCCAAATCGGCCGATTCCTTCTCCTTTGAGACATCGGCCACGTCTCTCAGATAGGTCAATAGGCCGGTCCCGTCGCCAGGGTCCTCTAACGAGCCGTCATTGTCGACGTCCCCGTAGTTGCTGCCGCCCTCTCCTTCGATGAGGTTCACCAGGTGCTCGGCGTGTCGCTTGGTGGTTGGGAGGTTTCCGCGGATCGCGGCATCCCGCAGTTCGAGCGCGTGTATGACTAGGTCGTCACCAGCCCTCTCAAGCTGGATGAGTGGTGCCGTGAGAGTGGCCGCCCTGGGTTGCAGGTACCGGTAGTAGTAAACGCCGACCCCCAAGAGCACCAGGACGGTCCAGAGCGCTAAGGTTGAGCGCATCACCAGCCGGAAGTTGCGCACCCGCAATCGCGGTGGGACCAACTGCGTGCGCATGAGCAGGATCAGGTATATCCCGGACGCCTCGGCGATCGCACCAAAGCCGCCATGGACCATCATCAAAATCGCGACCGTGCCGCCGGTGGTGCCCCCGGCGATCACAAAGCTGTAAAAGCTGTACGCCATGAACAAAGCAATGAAGACCAGGTTGGCCAGGACCATCGACGTCTGGGTATTTCGATGCTTGCGTATCTGCCCAGTACGGGCGAAGTAAAAGCCGACCCACAGGCCGACAAGCATGGCTAATTGGGCGCCCAGGTTGATATCGGCAGACAGGCGGGTGCCTATCAAATCTTGCATCGTCGCCTAATTATGCGCCGGTCAGCATTTCAGAACGGCTTGCTGCGACCCTGCCAAGGCGGCCAAGACCCTCAGTTTCCCGATGCCACCGGTTAAAGCACCAATGCAAGAGATCATCGAGAGTCGCCCCGATACAGCGGGGGTCCAAAAGAGATGCGCCTACGGCAACACGGTGATGGTACCGCTCATCGACGCACCGTGTACGCGGCAGTAGTACGGGAACACCCCCGCCTGGTTAAACGTGAATGAGTATGATTCCCCCTCGGCCACCCAGTCCGCGAAAGCCGCGCCTGAATCAAACAACGAGCCGGGGTCTGAGTCAGATGGGCTGCCCGAGGTTACGGTATGCTGGACCCTATCCAGATTGGTCCACACCACGGTAGTGCCTACATCCACTGTCAAGTCCAGGTGGACAAAGTTCTCGATATCCGCGTCCACCGTTTGGGGACCTGGCGCGGCCTGCGGAGCCGGCGTGGGCGTTGCCTCCGGCGCCGACGTGGGCGTTGCTTCCGGACCCGGAGTGGGCGTTGCCTCGGGCCCCAGCGTGGGCGTTGCCTCCGGCGCCAGCGTGGGCGTTGGCTCCGGGGTGGGTGTGGGCGCCACTGTTGAAACTGGAGACGGCGGCGTTCCCTGCGGGCCAGTGACCGTAATCGTTGCCGTCATATCCGGGTGGATGGCACAGAAGTAGCTGAAGGCTCCGGGTTGAGAGAAGGTAAAGCTGAATGTTTGCCCACTCTCCAGCACGTCACTATCCCAAAGGTCGTCGTCGCTTGTCGTAGTATGGAAGTCGGCACCCTGGTTTGTCCACGTCACGGTAGTACCGACGGCTACAGTCAAGCTCTCGTGGTTATAGTCCTCAATGTTTGCTTTGGCGAGAGCGGCAGGAACCCCGGCCGATGGCTTTTCCGTGGGCACAGCGACAGTCACGGCCGGTTGTGCCGTTGCGGTGGCCGCCTGGGTTGGCGCGGGCCTCGCTGCCTGCGCTCCGGTGACGGTGATTGTGGCCCTCATAGTCGGATGAATTGAACAGAAGTAGTCGTAGGTGCCCGCATCGGCGAACGTGAAACTGAAAAGGCGGCCGGTCTCCAACGGGCCGCTATCCCAATTGCCTCCTTCTCCCGT
>JADFHV010000139.1:303-6100 GCA_022566975.1 Chloroflexota bacterium | reverse complement strand
CCTATCTCGTAAGCGAGCTGGTTACCGGAGGCACCCTGGAAGACAGGCTCGGCGGCGGGCCGCTGGCGGTGGACGAAGCCCTCCGCTTCATCGGCCCCCTGGCCGACGCCCTCGACTACGCCCACGCCCAGAGCGTCATCCACCGGGACATCAAGCCCTCCAACGTCCTGCTGGACGAAGAGTCCAAGCCCATCTTGGCGGACTTCGGTCTAGCCCAGATGCTCGAGTCGGCTATACGCTTCACCATGGACTCCCAGGCCATCGGCACGCCTGAGTATATGTCTCCTGAGCAGGCGATGGGCGCCGACGTGGACCACAGGGCGGACCTCTACGCCTTAGGCATCATTCTCTACCAGCTACTCCTGGGGCAGACGCCGTTTCACGCCGACACCCCGGCGGCGACCCTGATGGCCCACGTCCACTTGCCGCTGCCGCTGCCCAGCACGCTGAACCCCGATATCGACCCGCGACTGGAGACCACCCTCCTCAAGGCCACCGCTAAGGCTCCCGACGATAGGTTCCAGACAGGCGGGGCGATGGTCGAGGCGGTCTCCATGGTCGCGGGGCGCGCGCAAGCCGTGGACATGGCGGAGCCCGGCGACACGACCCAGATGGACACCGTAGACCTGGAGGCGACCGGCGAATCGGCCATGGATACGGCGGTGGTGGCGCCGGCCTCCGGAAGCCTGCCGACTATTCCTGTGGAGGCCCCACCCAGACCCGAGGCGCCCCCGGCGCCGGCCGAGCCCGCCGAGGAGGCAGCTCCTCCCAGGCGCCGCTGGCTCATCGGAGGAGGGGTCGCGGCGGTCGCTGTTGCCATAGCCGTGATCGGCGGTATCGTCGCGTTGTCGGGGGACGGCGATGAAAAGGCCGGGCCCAGCAGCACACCCCTGGCGGCCGCCGCACCGGTTGACGCAGCGACGCCCACGGCCACTGCACTCTCACCAACTCCCATGCCCGACACGTCTGCTCCATCGCCACCCACTCCCCTCCCCACCACGCCCACTCCACCGCCACCCACGGCCGCACCCACCCTGACCCTGGCCGAAGCGCTGGCAACCCTGGAGAAGCTGACCACGCGCACCGAGGGAAACGTCGTCACCCTCCGCAAGCTCACGCCGGACGAGGACGTCGAGACCCAGCTTCGGACCAGAGACCAGCTGGCCTCCATCACGAGAGGCTTTTTCAGAAGGGACGCTCTGCGCCGGCAGGTCTTCGAGGCCCAGGAGCTGTACAAGGTCCTGGGACTGATGGACGAGGACCTGGACCTGGAGGAGATACTGGTGGGTATCCAGCTCCAGCAGGTCTACGCTCTGTTCGACGACGAGACCGAGGTCGTATACGTCCTCAGCGACGCAACCAGCATCGGGCCCGTGGAGGAGCTCGGCTACGCCAGCGCCTACATGGGAGGCCTGCAGCAGCAGCACTTCGACATCTCGACCATGCGCCGGGAGGCACGGGATGCCGGCGCCGACCACTTCAGGGCCGTCAACGCACTGATCGGGGGCGACGTTACACAGGCCGCACTCGGCTACATCCAGACCGTATTCACGAGGGAGCAGCTGGCGGAGGTACAGAAGCCCCTGCCGGAAAACCTGCTTCTGGCCGCCCCCGGGGTGGTCCGGAAGACTGTGCTCTTCCCCGTGCGAGAGGGGGCCGACTTCATCGCCGCCCTCTTCGGTATGAGCGATGCCGGATGGGACGGGGTCAACACAGCCTACTCGCGACCGCCGGAATCCACCGAGCAGGTACTGCATCCGGAGCTGTACCTGCTCGGGGAGGCGCCCCAGCCAACGCTGGTACCGAGACTCGCCGCCGAGCTGGGCAGGGGCTGGGTAGAGGTAAGCAATGACACGATGGGGGAGTTCCTCCTCCGTGTGTACCTCGAGGAGTACCTTGACGAGATACAGGCGGCGGACGCCGCCGCAGGCTGGGGCGGAGACAGCTATTCGCTCCTCAGCGGACCGGAGGGCGAGCGAGTCCTGGTATTGATGACCGCCTGGGACAGTCCCCAGGACGCCTCTGAGTTCTCCGACGCCTACCAGGTCTTCGTCGGGGTCAAGACCCAGGGGCAGGGCGCAAAGTCCTCCACCATCGGCGACACCGGACGAAAATGGGTCGCGCCCGACCGGACGATCTTCCTCGGCCGGGCCGGCCCCAACCTCGTGCTGATCCTCATCGGTGACGATGAGGATCTCGTTGAAAGGGCCCTTGAGCTGGTCGTCGACGCGCTCGAGACGTCCAGCCCGTAGCCCGCATTTCAGGACTCTATGCGTACCTGCACCCAATTGGCACCGGCAGGCCGGCCGGGAACAACCGGGGGCGTGGGGCGCGCCAACCGAGGGAGGCTAAACAGTGACGGAGCCGAGGATCACCAAAGACACCCTCAGAGCAATGGCGGCCGCGTCCGGGCTGGAGCTTACCGATCAGCAGCTGGACGAGCTGCTCCCCCAGGCCCAGCGGTCCGTCGAGGGACTTAAGGGGCTTGAAGCCCTCGACCTTCAGGACATCGAGCCGGCGGTCACGTTCAAGGTCGACCGTGACTAGCAAGTGACGAGCGCGGGATAACCGTCGTAGGGGCGGGTTTCAAACCCGCCCTCCCACGACACCGGCCCGAATAGCTGGCAGGTCCAGAACACATGAAAAACGAGGACATCTTCTTTCTATCGATCGCGGAGGCTGCCGAACTCATCGCCGGCAGGGAGCTGTCGCCCGTGGAGATAATCGACGCCCATCTGGAGCGCGTCGAGCGTACCGACAGGCAGCTCAACTCCTTCATCACCCTGCTCAGGGACGAGTCAATAGCCGCAGCCAAGCGGGCGGAGAAGGCGGTCCTCTCAGGCCAGGATCTGGGCCCCCTGCACGGCATACCCATCGGCCTCAAGGACCTCTACGACGTCAAGGGTGTGCCCACGACCGTTGGGTCCAAGATCCTCAGGGGCTTCGTGCCCCGGACCGACGCGGCCGTTACCGAGCGTTTCAACGAGGCCGGCGCCATCATCCTCGGCAAGCTGCAGATGCACGAGTTCGCCCTGGGTGGTACCAGCGTCAACCCGCACGACGGACCCGCTCACAACCCCTGGGACACCGACTGCGTCACGGGCGGTTCCAGCGGCGGCTCGGGCTCGGCCGTCGCGTCGGGCCAGTGCATGGGCGCGCTGGGCAGCGACACGGGAGGGTCCGTCCGCATCCCATCGACCCTCTGCGGCATCGTCGGCCTCAAACCCACTTTCGGACGAGTCAGCCGGTACGGGGTATATCCCCTATCCCACAGCCTGGACACGGTGGGGCCAATGACCCGGACGGTGCGCGACGCGGCCCTCGTTCTCAACGTCATCGCCGGACACGACCCCCGCGACCCGTCATCCAGCAGTCGGCCCACCGAGGACTACACGGCCTCCCTCGACGAAGGTGTGAGAGGCGTCCGCATCGGCGTCCCGAAGGAGTACTTCTTCGATGTGGTCGACGCCGAGGTGGAGCGGGCTGTGTCGAAGGCGGCGCGGGTGCTGGAGGGCCTGGGCGCTTCAGTCGACCAGGTGTCCATCCCGGTATTAGAGCACACGATCCCTATCTCGAGCACCATCCTGCTGGCTGAGGCCGCGGCGGTCCATATGGAGCACCTGCGGCAGCGACCGGATGATATCGGTACGGACGTGCGGGGAAGACTTCAGCAGGGCGCCCTGACGTCGGCCACCGACTACATCAAGGCGCAGCAGGCCCGGACCGTCTTCAACAGGCAGGTCGCGGACGCCATGCAGGACTACGACCTCCTGCTGGCGCCCACGGCGCCCGTAACGGCGCCGCGAATCGACCAGACAACGGTCGTAGTCGGCGACACTGAAGAGTCGGTCCTGGCCCTGCTGCCGCGGCTCACGCGCGCGTTCAACATCTGCGGCATCCCGACGGTCTCGGTGCCTTGCGGGTTCTCCCAGGCGGGCATGCCTATAGGCATGCAACTGGCGGGGCGCCCCTTTGACGAGGCTACGGTCCTTCGGGTCGCCCACGCCTACGAGCAGGCCACAGACTGGCACGGTCGCCGGCCCCCCATCTGATCCCAGCGTGCACTTTAGTCGTAGGCACACACAACGAACTTGTTTCAGAAGTAGCTGATGGGGGAGTCCAGAGTCCCGAATAGTCGGGACTCTGGTGGGGGCCTGGGGGTAACCCCCAGATTCATTCTTATCCCTCTCTTGGCATGAGAGAGGGAGACCAAGGGGGTGAGGTTTTTTGAAATAGGTTCGACGACATGGGGCGGGGCAACCTTTGTCTCCCGCGCGGGTCGCGGGAGACAAACGGGGGTGGGGCAAACAAGCCACACCCGGGACTAGCTAGGTGGAGGACTGAATAGTGACTTCCGAATCAGACCAACAGGGGCTCTCGCTTTACGACGCGGCGCGGGCCATGGGAGTCCCCTTCGAAGAAGAGGTGGAGCCTCAGGACCGGTACGCTTCGGCAAACGGCCTCCGGTTTCACTACCTGGACTGGGGTGGTCCGGACAACACTCCCATGCTGCTGCTGCACGGCTTCGCCCAGACCTGCCACTCGTGGGACTTCATCGCGCTGACGTTCTCGGACAGGTTCCGCGTCATCGCGTTGGACCAGCGAGGCCACGGGGACACCGACTGGGCTCCGGACGGCGACTACTCGCCTGAGGCCCATCAGAAAGACACCCATGCCTTCGTCCAGGCCATCGGCCTGGAGAACTTCGTACTCATCGGGCTGTCCATGGGTGGGAGAAACGCGCTCACCTACGCCGCCCATCACCCGGAAAGGGTGAAGGCGGTCGCCATCGTGGACGCGGCGCCGGAGACCCTGCGCGCCGGCGGGGAGAACATCAGACGCTTCGTGCAGCAGGAGGACGAGCTGGACTCCGTGGATGAGTTCGTGGAGAGGGTGCTGAAATACAACCCCCGCCGGTCGGCCCAGCAGGTCCGGGGTAGCATCATACACAACCTGAAGCAGCTCCCCAACGGCAAGTGGACGTGGAAGTACGACAAGCTCCTCCGGTCCTCGGACAGGCGGTGGCAGTCGGACCCCGGCCTCACCGATCGGCTCTGGGGCTACGTGGAGGGCCTGAAACCCCCTACACTGGTGGTGCGGGGCTCCAAGAGCGACCTCATCGCCTCGCAGACGGCCGAGGAGATGCACCGCCGCATGCCCAACGGCACTCTGGCAACGGTAGAAGGCGCCGGACACCTGGTACCCGGCGATCGACCGGCTGGATTCGCCAACGCCGTCGCCGAGTTCCTGGCATCGCTGACATAGCTGCAACACCCGCCGTCAAGTCAGACCCGGCCTTGGAGACCCCGTCACCCCACTGCCTTCCTGTTGGCCCGGAGATTCGTAAGAGGGGGCAGCCCCCTCTTACGCGGGGTTTGGGGGTGACCCCAACAACGTTCTGGGCGGGTGGGTGGGAAAGACACCATGGCTTCGAGGAAATCAACAAAGGCCGGACCCACTCAAAAGCTAACGCCGAGGACGGTGAGCCCGAGGAGATGCGAGCGGATAGGCTGTGTAGGCGCCGGTGCCGATTGCGGCCCCGACGGCCCTCGTGATAGTATTGATGGTTAGAACCATTGGAAACATTTGGTGGTAATAACCACCGGGAACGACGGTAGCGTCCGGGAGAACTGATTGGACAAGGCCGACAGCCAAGCCGTTATAGACGAGTATAAGACCCACGAGAAGGATACAGGCTCAACCGAGATCCAAGTCGCGCTACTGACGGCTCGCATCCTCGAGCTTACGGAGCACCTGAGGTCCCACAAGCTGGACGAGAGTACCCGCAGGGGGCTTC
>JADFHV010000139.1:0-293 GCA_022566975.1 Chloroflexota bacterium | reverse complement strand
TGGGGCAACGTCGTAGGCTCCTCAGATACCTCAATCGCGAAGACGTAAGCCGATACAGATCACTCATCGCTAGACTAGGACTCAGGAGATAGCACCCGGCCGGGTGCTATCTCCTTGTTCCACGGTTCAAACCAGGAGGTTTTAGGAGTACATGGTAGCCACTTTTAGCCGCAACGTTGGCAACAGGACTATGACGCTGGAAAGCGGGAAGCTGGCGTTGCAGGCCAACGGCTCCGTCCTGATCCAATACGGTGACAGCGTTCTGCTGGTCACCGCCGGTATGAGCAAACCCA
>JADFHV010000001.1 GCA_022566975.1 Chloroflexota bacterium | reverse complement strand
AGTACCGCAACGACGTGCTCGTCTACACCTCGGAGCCGTTGGAGGAGGACCTTGAGGTTACCGGGCCCGTGATCGCGAAGCTATACGCAAGCACCGACGGCCGCGACACCGACTTCACCGCCAAGCTGGTGGACGTGCATCCGGACGGCTACGCCCTGAACCTGTGTGACGGCATCATCCGGGGGCGGTACCGGGAGTCCACGTCTACCCAGAAACTGCTGGAGCCGGGGGAGGTCTACGAGTTCACCATCGACCTGTGGCCTACCAGCAACGTCTTTATGAAGGGTCACCGGGTCCGCGTGGAGATATCCAGTAGCAACTTCCCGCGGTTCGACCGCAACCCCAACACTGGCAGCACCTTCGGCCGGGACGCCGAGCTACGGGTCGCTCAGCAGACGGTCCTGCACGACCGAGCGCGGGCGTCCCATGTCATCCTGCCGGTGATCCCGAGGACATGACGACCGCATTCATGCAAGGCGGCCGCAGTGGTGCCCGGCCGCGGCGAGTCTGGCCCGACAGCGGCCCCGCCGAGCAGAGACGAGTGAGATGGGCCCGGACGGCAGCCGGGGCTACTTCACGTTGACGAAGTTTATGAACCAGTCCCCGTTGCCCGTTTCGCCGACCTCGATGAATCCAAACTGCCATTGGGCCGTCCCCGAAGGTCCCCCATCCACCGTCACTAACAGGGCCATTGAGGAGGGGCCTGTCCGGCCCGGAAGCTGGTCCTCGGTCCAGGTGAGCTGGGCGCCGGCGGCCTTTAGCTCCTCGAGCTGTGTGCGCAGCGCGCTCTCCTGTTCCGCCCGGTATCCGGCCTCCAGCAGGGGTAGAAGCGCGTCCACATCGTAGGCGTTGACGCCCGCGATATAGAGGTTCACCATCTCGCGCAGGTTCTCCGACCGGCATATGCTGAAGGCAGCGGTGTTACCGGTGTTATCTCCGACGCTGAGCGATCTTACTGCGACGCAGTCCTGAAACACCGGATTGGTCTTGACCACCGAGACTTCGGTCCCGGGCGCAACCCCACCCGCAACCGCCGCAACCGGGGCCGGCAGCGCGGGTGCCGGCGCGGTGGGGGCCGGTGCGGCGGGGGGCGCGGTTGGCTGCGTCGTTGGGGCGGCTGCCACCGGGGGCGCAGCTGCTTCACCCCCGCTGTCACCGTCGTCCCCGCCACCGCAACCCACGGCCAACATCATGGTCAAGGCTACGCCGAGGAGCATCGACCGTGGTCAATCCGTCATGTCCCTTTTCCCCTGACAAGAGTCTGTGCGCCGCCAAGCGATGGTACCCCTGCCGGGACTCGAACCCGGGCACACGGTTTAGGAAACCGTTGCTCTATCCGCCTGAGCTACAGGGGCACGCGGGTAATCGAGCCGATCCTAGGCTTCGGGTATCTTGATATTCTGTCTTTGACACCCATTATGACACCAACGCGGACAGGCCGTCAGGCCACAGAGCGGACGAAAGCCTCTCAGCAGCATCCTTTTGCAGCTCGGCGCAATGTGGGTGTAGATATTCATCGTCGTGGTAATCTGTGCGTGGCCCAGAATCTCCCTGGCCACTTGTGGGAACACCCTGGGCAGCCATGAGGGAAGCGGCTCATGTCTCAGGTCATGATAGCGCATGGCAGGCAGTCCTGCCGACTGGAGTAGCTGTAGGCCGCACGCAAGGGCCACGGTGAGCAGGGCATCCAGCCTGTCCCTTCGGACGGCCTGCAAGACGCGCCTAGCGGCATCAGCGGTGAGGCGTAACCTCCCTTACAGGCACGGGCGGACAATCTGCCAATGCCTCCACATTACGGCCGACCAAGCTATGCCGCATGGCGTGGTGGAGCGCTATAGCCCCGGCACTGGCCTATGCCGCCATGTTCTGAACCCATCTTGCGCGGATGAAAACAGGTGGCGCGCACAGGGCTCTAGACGGATACGCCATCGACTCGCGGCAGCGCCCCGAGGGGTTTCTTGACCCGATGGCGCGTCCGCCTATAATGGTGGCGGCCACGGGCAAAAGGAACGATGCATGGTTGAAAAAGAGGACCAGGATAAAGAAGATAAGTTCGACTTCGGCGCGGCCGGCGAGGGCGTTGGGTACATCTCGCTGGAGCAGGCCTGCGTCCTGGCGATTCAGCACGCCGGCGAGAACTGGGAGGTTGTGGGCCAGGAGGAGACCGAGGACTACTACGAGATCCGGCTCTCGTACCTGCCGGCGCAGCGGTTTCAGGGCGAGCCCTGGATCGAGCGGTTCACGATCAATAAGGCCGGGGGTACGATCGAGCGACGCCAGATCGTCACTGGGCCCGAGGAGGCCAAGAGAAGACGTCGGCTGCTCTTCGCCATCGTCGGCCTCGTGATCGTTGTCGGCGCCGTGGCCGGCGTCCTGTTCGCCACGGGGGTGCTAACTCCGGAAGAAGAGACAGCGGCCGGTCCCGCGCCCGCACCACCAACTACAACCGTCAGCGTTGCGGTCGCACCCAACGAGCCCGCTGTACTGGTGTCGCCGCAGGGCGAGGTCACTGTGCGCCTGGCCGCCGGCTCGGTGGAGGACCCCGCAACCCTCTCCTACAGGGAGGTGGAGCCTCAAGAAGTCCCCGCCCTCCCGGCCGGCTTCGTACTCTCTGGCAAGGTCTTCGACCTGTCGCTCAGCACGGCGCAGGCCGGGGCCGCCCCGGTCAGGCTGGCCAAGCCCATCATGATAACCGTTCGCCTGACCGCGGAGGATGCGACCCGCGCCAAGGGCGACGGGTCCAACATAGTGATCCAGCGCTACATCGACGCCGAGGCCCGCTGGGACCCGTTGCCTACTACCGCTGACTTCGTCACATCTTTCGCCACCGCTGAGGTCGACAGCCTGAGCCTTTTTGCCCTGACCATCAGAGAGGTCGAGGCAACCCCGACGCCCGAGCCCACCGCTGTGGCGACCCAGACTCCGCAGCCCACCGCCGCGCCGACCCCGACTCAGGTCCCAACCGCAGCTCCTGTGCCCACCGATACACCCACTGCGACGCCGGTGCCGCCGACCGTGACCGTGACACCGACAATCACGCCGGCTCCTACTTTCACGCCAACAATCACGCCGGTGCCCACGTTCACTCCTACGAGCACGCCCGTCCCTACGTTCACGCCTACGAGCACCGCAACCCCCCTCCCTATTGCCGTGGCCACACCGACCTCCGTGCCGACTCAAACGCCGACCATCACTCCCACTCCAACGGTCACCTTCACGCCCGCGCCTGTTCCACCCAACCTGGTCCCCTTCGCCCCGACGAACTGGGACGCGCCCCTCGTCGTCTCCGCTGCTCCGGCGATCTTCACTGAGTTCCCGCCCGTTGGCGGCGGGCCGTATTTCACCGACGTGGAGATGTACGTGCACTGGGCCATCAAGAACGACTCGGCGGGCGAGGTCGGACAGGGCTTCGAGATAGGGATCTCCGTGGATGGCACCCTGGTCATGACTATGCCTGTGTCCTCGATGGCGGCCCAGGGGGTGGTACGCAAGCTCAGTCAGCCGTTCACCTTCACGGGCACCGGGCCCCACGTTCTGGCGCTCATCGTAGATCTAAACAACGTGGTCGCCGAAACCAACGAGAACGACAACCTATACTCGTTCATCGGTCTATTCGCCCAGGCGACGACCACACCGTCGCCAACACCCACGCTTACGCCCATCTTGCCGCCGACGCCTGTACCGACCTCCACCAATACGCCCACGAGCGCCCCCATCACGCCCACCGCGACGCCGACGCCCGTGCCTCCCACCTCGACGCCGGTGCCGCCTACACCTACGCCGACTCCGATGCCATCGGTCTTCGACAATCGTACCAATGACTTCCAGGTCAGCCCTCGGCTCGTAGACATCAGCCGTCCCGCCCCCGTTGCAGGAGACCCCCTCTTTCTTTGACTTGAGGGGCTACACGGGACGATAATCGCCGCGGACGGACTCTATGGCACAGAATCGGAACGGTCTTCGAGTCGTGGTCGTGGGCGCCGGCATAGTGGGGTCGGCCATCGCCTTCCACCTTTCGCGGCGCGGCGTCGGGGTCGTCGTGGTCGAGGCATCTCAGCCCGGCAGCGGAGCGTCAGGGCACTCGTTCGCCTACCTGAACTCCTTCGGGAAGGAGCCGGAGACCTACCACGACCTGAACCGTCGGTCCATGGACATGTGGGATAGGTTCGCCCGGCTTCTGGAGTCGGACGTGGGGCTGCGGTGGGGCGGGAAGCTGAGGTGGGAGTCGACGGACGAGGGCGCACGGGAGCTAAGAGAGCGGGTCGCTCGGCTCCAGGCGCGGGGCTACCCGTGCAGGCTCATCGACCGCGACGAGATGGTCGGGCTGGAGCCGGGACTGAGCCCGGGTCCGGTGGCGGCAGCCGTTCTCAGCGAGATCGACGGCCAGGTCGACCCGCCCAGCGTGGCGCGTGCCTGCCTCAAGAAGGTTGCGGAAGGCGGCGGCGCCGTCCACCTGGAGACCCGTGTCACCGGGCTGGTGCTGGGAGGCAATCGGGTCAGTGCCGTACGAACGGCCGGCGGCGATCTGGAGTGCGACGCGATAGTCCTTGCCGCAGGGGTAGGGACGACGGCGCTGGCGGCGACTGCGGGCGTTCACATTCCCCAGCAGGAGAGCCCGGGCGTCGTCGTACGGACCGACCCGCGACCGCGCCTGCTCCAGACCGTGTCGGTCGTGTACGCCCCACCCATCGATCCGGCCAGGAGCGAGATTCACATTCGTCAGACGGCCGATGGTTCCCTCATGATCGGCGAGGGTAGCCAGGAGAGCCTGCACAGAGACGACTCTCAGGAGCACGCCGACGAGCTACTCGATAGGGCGACCCATTACCTGCCGGACCTGGCAGGAGCGACGGCCTTTCCGGCGCCGGTCGGATACAGGCCGATGCCTCTCGATGAGCTCCCGGCAATCGGGTTTACGGAGGCGGTCCCCAACCTGTACGTCGCCGTCATGCACAGCGGTGTGACACTGGCGCCGCTGGTGGGCGAGTGGGCTGCTATCGAGATCGCCCACGGCGCCAGAATCGAGGCCCTGGAGAGATACCGGCCCGAGCGGTTCGCCTAGGGTCTGCCACCCGGACCCGACCTCTCTCCGATGTCGCCCGTCCCCCTACCCCCGTCACGCCGACGCCGGCTCACGAACGACCCGCCGTTGCCACCCCGCGTGACAAGGTTCATGAACTCGGCGCTCTTGAGCTCTCGCTCGACGATGTAGCGGATATAGGTCCGAAGCGTCCTCTCCGTCTCGGCCGCAACCCTGGCCGAGACCCGCAGCCCAGAGACCCTGGACGGCTGCCGCTCTCTCTGGAGAAGCCTGAGGACCTTCATGGAGTTGACGGAGATGGGGATGAGAGGATCGTCGGATGCGCCCCGGCATCGAGGGCATCGGACACCTCCCGCGGCGCAGCTAAAAGCGTGATCGGCCGGTTCGAGTTCGGCCCTGCACTCGACACAGTTGTGCAGCTCGGGCCTGTACCCCGACAGGTCGAGCAGACGCACCTCGAAGTGGCGAAGCAGTAGGTCCGGGTTGGACGTCTCTTCGAGGTGGCCCAGGGCCTCTGCGAGCAACTCATAGACTGAATAGCTGGACGAGCGCTCAACTGAGAAGGTATCGACCAACTCGGCCAAATATATGGCCTTCGAGAGCCGCTCGAGGTCGTCGCGCAGCAGCCGATACGTCTGAAGTGCCTGGGCCTCGCTCACGACGTCCAGGTCTCTTCCACGGCCCAGGGAGACCGACACCCGGTTCAGGAGCTCGAGATGTCCGCCGAGCCTGCTCTTGGTGCGCCGGACTCCCTTTGCGACGGCGCGTATCTTGCCTGAGTCTATCGTGTACAGGGTGAGGATGCGGTCGGCCTCGCCCAGGGCCATCTGCCTCAGGACGATCGCCTCGGTCTTGTACGTTCTCGGTCTGGACATTGTCCGATGCTTGGAAGCTGCGGCCCGCCCCGGGATAGCGCCGCCTCAGGAGGGTAAGAGGTCGTCGGACCCGGTTCGGTCAGAAGTCCTGGCGGCCCTCCATGGCCCGCGCCAGCGTTACCTCGTCGGCGTACTCCAGGTCGCCGCCCACCGGGAGCCCTCGGGCCGGACGGGTAACTTTGATCCCCAGGGGAGAGATGAGCCGGTGGATGTACATGGAGGTGGCCTCGCCCTCGAGATTGGGGTTGGTAGCCAGGATAACCTCCTGGACCTGCGAACCCTTGAGGCGCCCCAGCAGCGGCTGGATCTTCAGATCGTCGGGTCCCACGCCGTTCATGGGCGATATGACGCCGTGGAGCACGTGGTATAGCCCCTTGTAAGCATCGGTCCTCTCCAGGGCGAGGACGTCCAGGGCCTCCTCCACCACGCAGATTCGCGTGCGATCGCGTTGGGGATCGTCGCAAACGGAGCAGGGGTCGGACTCGGTGATGTTGTAGCACTGGGAGCAGAGGACGATGCGGTCCTTGACCGCCAGGATGGCCTCGGCCAGCGCCCGCGCCTGCTCTTCGGGCATGCGGACCAGGTAGTAGGTCAGTCGTTGGGCCGTCTTGGGCCCGATGCCCGGCAGCTTGTGGAACTCGTCCACGAGCCGGGCCACCGGAGCGGCCGAGGGAGTTCGGTCGGTCGTCATTTTGGAAGGCTACGTCAGGCCCGGGAGCTTCATGCCGCTCGTCAGCGAGCTCATGCGGCTGGAGGCCATCTCCTGGGCCTTCTCCAGCCCCTCGTTGACGGCGGCCTGCACCAGGT
This sequence comes from Chloroflexota bacterium, assembly GCA_022566975.1. Next base: position 19,839 of record JADFHV010000001.1, on the reverse strand, counting down.
CCTGTAGCAAGTCTACGTCTTCGGCCGACACGACGTCCGGGTCTATGGTGAGTGACTCGACCCTCATCTTGCCGCTGACGACGGCCGTTACGACGCCGCCCCCCGACGTGGCCTCGACTGTGGAGCTCTCCAGCTCTTCCTGGAGCTTTACCATCTGCTGCTGGAGCTGCTGGGCCTGACGCAGCATCTTCTTGTTCATCGGGCCTCGTCCTCCTTCTCCTCGACGACCTGGGCGCCCATAGCCTGCGCGGCGCGTACCAGGTGACCACCGGGTCTCGCTCCGCCCCGGGGGGCCGCTGCATCGCCGTCTATCTCAGACACAACCACCTCGTAGCTTCCGCCGAGCACCTCGCTGACCGCGTCGTTCACCGCCCTCCGTACGTCGGGGTTGTCGAGCTCCTGCTGCATGCGCTCCATGTGGGAGCGGTGGGAGAAGGTAACGGTGACGACCCCGTCGGACAGATGACGCTCCTTGCTGCCGATGAGCAGAGCGCCGATCTTGAACTTCTTGCCCACCTGGCGCAGGGCCCTTGTGATCTCCTTCCACTGGGTCTCAAGCTGGTCCGCCGGTCCGGATGAAGACTGGGGTGGTGCGCGTCCCTCGGAGTCGGGCCGGGCGCGCGTCGGAGCGGCGGGTTCTGCTCGAGCACGGGGCTCAGGCCGGGAGACACCTGACCGAGGCACCGGGTCTTGCCGCGGTGCAGCCCGTGGAGGAGCGGACGCGGGGGCCGCCGGCGCCCGGACCGGCGGCGGGGCGGGCTCGGCGCAGGCCTCCACGAGGGCGAGCTCCAGCGGGAGCGGGGACGCCGTGTCGTGCCGGAGGTCCGCTTTTGAGAAGGCCTTCAGCGCGTGTACCACGCGGTCCACCGATTCAGCCTCGGCCAGTTTCGCGAGCCTGGCGGCGGTATCATCGGCGTAGCCCAACGAGCTTCCGGCACCCGTCGTCAGCAGCATTACCGCCCTCAGGTACTCCATGACTCCCCGGTGCAGGCTCCGGAGGTCGCTCCCCTGCTCAGCGACCTTGTTGATGGCGGTCAGGCCATCGGGCACGGACCGGGCAACGATGTGGCCGACCAGGTCAAGGGCGACCTCATCTCCGCCCATGTCCAGCAGGTCGCGGGCGTGCTCCTCTACTATTGGCGAGCCGTACGAGACGACTAGCTGCTCCAGGAGGTTCTCGGCGTCGCGCAGGCTACCGCTGGCGGTGCGCGCGACGAGCGCGAGGACCTCCGGCGCCGCTTCGACACCCTCGTCGTCGCATAGCTGAGCGAGCCTGTCCACGATGACGTCCGGCGAGATCCGCCGGAAGTCGAAGCGCTGGCACCGGGAGATTATTGTCAACGGTACTTTGTGGGGCTCAGTGGTGGCGAGGACCAGTATGGCGTGCTCCGGCGGCTCCTCCAGGGTCTTGAGCAGGGCGTTAAACGCCGGCTCGGTTAGCATGTGTACTTCGTCGATGATGTAGACCTTATACGTCGCCTCGTTGGGAGTGAAGTGTATCTTCTCGCTCAGCGACCGTATGTCGTCTATCCCGCGGTTGCTGGCCGCATCGATCTCTATGAGGTCGAGGGCGCGCCCCTCGTTGACGGAGCGGCATACCTCGCACTCGTTGTCGGGCTCGCCATCCTGAGGCGACAAGCAATTGACCGCCTTCGCCAGGATACGGGCCGTGCTGGTCTTGCCTGTCCCGCGTGGCCCACAGAAGAGGTAGGCGTGAGCGATTCGTCGCTGGGAGACGGCATGGCGCAGGGTGCGAACGACGGCCTCCTGGCCGACGACCTGGTCGAACCTCTGGGGACGCCACTTGCGATAGTAGACTTCACTCAATGGACAGGACCTGCGCGAGGACGGCCGTCTCCATCTCTTTCATTGCGGCCTCCTCGTCCGGCTCCATATGATCGTAGCCTAGCAGGTGCAGGACGCCGTGGACAAGCAGGATGACTAGCTCGCGGTGGACTCCGTGGCCCGATTGTCGCGCCTGCCTCACCGCCTGGGGATACGAGATGATGACCTCACCCAGCCCGGCTTCTTCGCCTGGAGGCGTGACGAAGTCGAAGCCATCGGGAGCCGGCGGGCGCCGGTCGTCTCCGTAGTATTCGCCCCCGTGTGCAAAGGAGAATGCGAGCACGTCCGTCGTCTCGTCCAGGCCACGGTGTTCCTGGTTGAGCCGCTTCATGGTATCGTCGTCTGCCAGAACGATGTCGAGAAGAGGCCCGGCGCGGCTCGTCGCGTCTGCGGGCTTCTCCTGACGGATATACGCTGCGGCCAGGGCCTGCTTGGCGATGCTCTCGAGCCACTGCCGCGAGGCGCAGCCCTCGAACTCTTGGAAGACCTGGACCCTCGTCCGAGGCGGGACGGGCGTTGTTGACATGAATGGCTCCGGACGACGTGTCGTGCCCCTATTATACCCTCGCGGGATGGCAGGCCGGACCCCGTTCGTCGTTGACACGGCATACCGTGCGGACTAAGGTGTCGTCGTGCGCGAATGCCAGGTGTCCGGATCGAGGACCGGTGCGATGGTGGACAGACGCTACCTGCTAAAACTGGGTTGGGGCGCCTTGGCGCTGGCATCTCTGGCGCCGGTGGCCTGCTCCGGCGGCGACGACGCTGAGCCCGCGGTGGACGCGGGCGTGTCGGCGAGTATCGTAGTGACAAGCACCGCGTTTTCTGAGGGGGCCGCCATTCCGATCAAGTACTCCTGCGACGGCGACGACGTATCGCCGCCGCTTTCGTGGACTGGCGTGCCCGAGGGAACGAGAAGCCTGGCACTCATATCCGACGACCCCGACGCCCGTGGCACCTGGGTGCACTGGGTCCTCTACGGCATTACCGCCGACGTCGATGGGCTGTCCGAGGCGGTGGTCACTGCCGACGTAACGGCAATGGGAGCGAAGAACGGCACCAACGACTTCAAGAGGCTTGGCTACGGCGGGCCGTGTCCGCCAAAGGGCTCTCCCCATCGCTATTTCTTCAAGGTCTACGCCTTAGATGTTGAGCTCGACCTCGACAGCGGGGCGAAGAAGAAGGAGCTTCTGGAGGCCATGGAGGGGCACGTCCTGGCGCGCGGTCAGCTCATGGGGACGTACCAACGCCAGTAGGGACCCCAGTCGGGACCTACCGTCAAAGCGCGCGGAAAAGACCCTGCCCCAGATTCTTCGTCGGGGACTCCTCGGAATGACATTGCTCGTTATGCGGTATGTCCGGGTGTCTTTCCGAGTACCGGACAAGGCGATCCGCCGGGTCGCCCCTATCCAAAGGTAGAGAGCGCGACGTCCTTGAGGCCACTCAAGATCTGCCGAGAAAAAATGGACCCCCGACTTCGGCCGGGGGTCCATTTCGTCCAGCGAAGGGCCCGTAGCCGGGCCTGGCGGTAAGCCGCCTTCTTACTCTTCCCCGTCTTTGCCCATGGGCGACTCCAGGAACTGGAACAGGTCGCTGTCGGCGGGCAATACCACCGTCGTGTTCTGTGTCAGAAAGACCTTGTAGGCCTGTAGGCTGCGCTGAAAGGCGTAGAACTCAGGCCCCTGTTCCAGGGCTCCTGAGAAAATCTCGATGGCGCTGGCCTCACCCTCGCCCCGGATGATGTTGGCGTCCCTCTCCGCCTCCGCCCGGATGATGGTCGCCTGGCGGTCCACATCCGACCTGATCTCCGCGTCCACCTGGGCGCCCTCGGCGCGCTCTCTGTCCGCCTTGCGCTTCCGCTCGGCCTGCATCCTGGCGTAGACGCTCTCTGCGATCTCCACCGGGAAGTCGGCCCGTTTGATCCTGAGGTCCACCAGATCGATGCCGAACTCCGCCAGAATGGGTCCCGCGTTAGCCTTCACCCGAGCGATGACCTCTTCCCGCTTTGTCGTGATGATCTCGGCCTGATTGTCGCTGGCTACCTCGCGCCGTAGCTCGGAGGAGACGATGTCTACGGCCCGGGACACTGCCTGCGTTTCGGTCCTCAGGGTCCTGAAGAAAAGAAGTGGGTCGACAATACGGCCCCTGGCGTAAACATCTATGACGTCGATGATCAGACGCTTCTTGTCCAACGTGAGCAGGGACTCCGGTGGCGCGTCGAAGATAAGCAGTCGCTTTTCGAAGTAGGTGACCGTCTCGACGAAGGGAGTCTTGAGGTAGAGTCCGGGGCTCTTGATGGTCTTTCGAGGCTCTCCGAACCGGGTGATGATTGCCAGCTGGGTCTCGTCGACCGTGAACAGGAGCTGCGGACCGACGATTCCCGCGATGACGGCGGCCAGGACTATGAGTATGACCAGAATTTTCATGCTAGGTCTCTAGGGCTGGGTTGTGGCCGGCTGGGTTGTGGCCGGCTGGGTTGTGGCCGGCGGAAACTGTGGCTGCGCTCCGTTGAGAGGCAGGAACTGCAGCAGGTTTCCACCCGAGTCGGCGGCTATTATGAACTTGGTTATGCTCGGAAGTATCTCCTCCATCGCCTCCAGGTATAGTCTCTGACGGGTGACGGTCTCGGCCTTCTTGAACTCCTTGAGGATGGCGAGGAACCGATTCGCCTCGCCGGTGGCCTTGGCGATCTGCTCCTGCTTGAAGCCCTCCGCCCCCTGCAGGACGCGCGCCGCCTCGCCCCTGGCCCTGGGGAGGATGTCCTCTTTGTAGGCGTCGGCCAGGTTGATGATCCGCGCCTTGTCCTCCTTGGCCTTGACGACGTCGTCGAAGGCGGCCTTGACCTGCTCAGGCGCGAAGACGTTGAGGAGCTTGACCTCTCTGACTCGTATGCCCGTCTGGTAGTCGTCCAGGAGCTTCTGGAGCAAGAGCTTGACGTCCGCCTGGACAGCCTCCTTCTGGTCGGTGAGCACGTCGTCTATGGGGCGGCTGCCTACGATCTGGCGCAGAGCGGTCTCCGCCACGTCCTTGATGGTGATCCCGTCCGGGTCGATCACTTTGAACAGGAACGCCTCGATGTCCTTGATGTCGTACTGAACGAGTAGCTGGACGTCCACGATGTTGGGCGCCTCACCCGGGTTGCCCTCCTCGTCGGCATCGCCCGTGATCATGAGCGACTCGGAGAGGATGGGCTGCCCTCCCCTGACGCCCAGCTCCAGACGGCGCACTTCAGCTGTGTTTACTACGGTGTGGGTGCCGATGGGCGAGGGCCAAAACCAGTGCAGCCCCGGCCCCTGGAGGCTGTTGAACTTGCCGAACAAGCGCAGCGCGGCCTGCTCGCCGGGCTGTACCGTGTAGATCCCCCTGCCCAGCCATATGACCAGGGCCAGGATAAAGACACCGAGGATCAGGTACCACACAATGCCCCCGCCCCCTCCGAATCGGAACCGGTTACCGAACGCGCGGACGCGCTCGATTATCTGGTCGAGGTTTACCTCGGGCTCTTCCTGTCGGAACATTCGTAGCATATTACGGTGGTGTACCTGGAAAATTCGTGTGCCGGGGAAATTGCCTGACATATTATGGCACATCGGCACTCGGAGTGCACTGCAAGGCGGGTCTGTGTAGTCTGGTCCGATCCGATGCCCTCGCGTCTCTAGGCGTTGACTCCAGAGCCGAAGTGTGCTAAAAATCGGCCTGCTATCGAGAATATCCTCAATAGATTCTCTGACATTGTTCAGGTTGTGGAACTCAAGACGCCCCAAGAGCGGCAACCCGCAGGAGGTTGAACATGACGTCGGCCGGACTTAAAGCCCTAGTGGGTCTGATTGCGATAATGGTGCTTTCTGTTGCCATTGCTTGCGGTGGCGACGACGATGAGGCTGCCCCGGCACCTGCCCCTGCGATCGACACTGCGGAGCTTGCCAGGGTCGTTCAGCAGGCGGTCCAGCAGGCCGCAACGGAGCAGGTATCGGCCGCGGAGATACAGCGGCTGGTGGAGGTTGCGGTTGCAGCGGGCGCCCCTGAAACCGCCACCCCCGCAGAGATAAGGGCCATGGTAGAGCAGGCCGTGGCAGCTTCAGCCCAGCCTGGTGCGACCGCAGCGGAGATAGAGGCCCTGGTCACGAAGGCGGTCTCAGAGTCCGCCGCGGCAATATAACCGGGCGTTACTGCCGCTGAGGTGGAGAAGCTCGTCTCCGAGGCCCTCAAGGCCGTGCCGACTCCACAGGTGATGGTCGTCACAGCACCGATGGCGGCACCCGTATCTACACCCGCACCGGTCACTTCCGTGCCCAAGTCGGGCGGCACCGTGAACTGGGCCGGGTTCAGCAACCCCCCCAGCGTCGACCTGACCTGCCACACGACCTTTGCTGGCGGGGTCAGGGGTCACGTTTATGACCCCTTCTTCGCCTGGAACAATGACCGGTCGGCGGCGCTGCCTCAGCTAGTAGGTGACTGGTCCCTGTCCTCGGATGCGAAGACCTATACCTTCAGCGTTAGGGAGGGGCTTATCTTCCACGATGGCACCCCCGTTACCGCTGCGGACGCCGTCGCCTCCACGGTGAGGTGGGGTGGGAGCACGCACGCCATCGCAAAGCAGGTCTGGGACATCATCAACCCCGTCCACACGGTAATAGACGACATGACCTGGGAGATGTCGATGGGACAGACCTTCGGGCTGTGGCCGATCTACCAGGCGTTCAACGGCGCCTGGCTCCAGCCGGCAAGCATCGCCGGCGTGGTCCCGCCCGAGGAGTGCATAGACCCCGAGACGCAGACCATAGGCTCCGGTCCCTACAAGTTCATCGAGTGGATACCCGGAGACCGCGTGGTAATGGACCGATTCTTCCGCTACGTTCCCCGCCTTGATCCAAAGGACGGCCGGGGAGGCGCCTCGATCGCCTACTACGACCGCATCCAGATGCTGGTGATTCCGGACGCCTCCACGCAGGCGGCGGGGCTCCAGACGGGCCAGATCCACATCGCGAACTCCGTCCCCGGCGACTTCCGGCCCCAGCTCGAGGCCGATCCCAAAGTCAACGTGCGCGTAATCGGGCCTGCGACGCCGCCCAACCTGATCTTCAACAAGACCGCTCCGCCCATGAACAACAAGAAGGCCCGCATGGCCGTGTTGCTGGCGGCGGACATGGAGGCATGGATGATCGCCTCCCTGGGCGATGGCGGCGACTGGGTGCTCTGTGGCTCCGTATTCATGTGTGATGGCCCTTGGGCTACCAACGCGGGAACGGAAATCTACTTCGCCCCGCCCAACCTGGAGGCGGCCCAGAAGCTGTGGGATGAGGCCCTCGCAGAGGAGAACTACACCGGGCAGATAGTGCTGCTGGCGGCCAACGACATCGACTACATGGACGGCGGCGGCGCTTACACCAAGCAGATCCTGGAGCAGCTCCACCCCGATGTATGGCGGCCCAACATCGACTGGGCGACGGTCATCCAGTGGAAGATCCAGGGCTGCGACAAGCCCATCGACCCCGACTCCAATACACCGGGCGGCGGCTGGCACATGTACCACACCCGGACGGGTCCCTTCGACCCTCTGAGCCTGGAGCCGTTCAGCAAGACGTGGTCATGCGGCTGGCTCAACCCCAACGTGGACCGGCTGGTCGCGGACTGGCTGGCGGCCCCGACGCTTACGGAGCAGAGGGCGCTCATCGATGAGATGCAGTTGCTGATCTACGACGAGGTGCCATACATACACCTGGGGGATGGGAAGTCGCTGATGGCTTTCCGCGACGAGATCGAGTTCGTCCCCACCGATGCAGGCTTCATTCTCACCGGGTCATGGTTCAAGTAGACTGAAGGGCAGGCAAGCCCCTCACCACACAGTCCAGCGACGTGTGTGAAAGCGAGGCCGGCGTGTCAACGCGCCGGCCTCGTTTGGAGTTGAACTGAGCCCCGATTCGGCATACATTACAGGCCGGTGGATTTCCGGGCTGGAGCGCGCGAGGAGCGGCAGAGGCGTGAGAGACTACGTAATCCAGCGTGTCCTGGCGATTTTCCCCGTGTTGGCGGTGGTCGCCGTTTTGACTTTCTCCCTTATCCACGTAGTTCCCGGTGATCCGGCCACAATCCTGGGGGGTGACAACGCCACCGAGGCCGACATCGAGAGAATAAGACACAACATGGGCCTCGATAAACCCCTCTATCAGCAGTTCGCTGTCTGGCTCGGAAACCTGCTCCAGGGCGACCTGGGCATCTCCCCCGCCTCTAAGTATCCCGTTGGCAAGCAGATCCGTCAGCGTCTGGCACCCACTCTTTCCATAGGCATCTACGCCCTGGTAGTGCAGGTCGCGGTCGCCCTCCCTCTGGGGATCGTGTCGGCATGGAAGGCCAACACCTGGATCGACCGGTCAAGCATGATATTCGCGGTTCTGGCCTTCTCCATCCCTGTCTTCTGGCTTGAATATAATATGATCTACACCTTCGCCGTAAAGCTATCATGGTTCCCGGCCCTCGGCTATGAACCCCTATCTGCCGGCTTCGGGCCGTGGTTCATGTCGATAACGATGCCGGGCGTTGCCGTGGGGCTCATATCCGCAGGTCTGGTGGCACGGGTCACCCGCTCCACGATGCTGGAGATCCTCAAAGAGGACTACGTCAGGACGGCCAGGTCCAAGGGCCTCACCGAGCGGGTGGTGCTGATGCGGCACGCCCTGAAGAACGCCTCGGTGCCCATCATGACGATCCTCGGCCTGAGTCTGGCCGGTATGATCGGTGGGCTGGTGATCAGCGAGCAGGTCTTCGCCATCCCCGGCATGGGGCGGCTTATCGTGGATGCGGTCTCGAACCGAGACTTCCCGGTCATCCAGGGCGTCCTGCTGATTATAGCCGTCTCATACGTTATCGTTAACCTGATTATCGACCTGAGCTACATGTATTTCGACCCCAGGATCCGCTACTGATGACCCAACGGCAGCAGGCCGAACACCTGGGCGCTGCTCTCGCCAGACCGACGCGCCTGGCCAAGTTCCAGAGGTCCACGGCAGCGGTCGCGAGGGCCCTGCGCAAGAACCCGAACATGGCGTTCGGAGCCGTCGTCATAACGGTAATGATCTTCATCGCAATATTTGCCCCGCTCCTGGGCACCAGCAACCCGAAGTTCCTGGTGCCTCGTGACCGGCTGATCTCCCCCGGGGCTGACCACTTTTTTGGCACAGACCACCTGGGCCGTGATGTATACTCCCGGGTCTTCTTCGGCAGCCGCGTCTCCTTACAGGTCGGAGCAGGTGTGTCTATAAGCGTGATCACCCTCGGCCTCTTCTTCGGCCTGATTTCCGGATATAACAGGCTCCTGGACAAGATCATCATGAGGTTCGCCGACGGCCTGATGGCGATACCGGCCTTTCTGCTGGCCATTGCCCTGATGACCCTGCTGGGGCCCAGCCTTCGCAATGTGATAATCGCGCTGACTATCTCGTCCGTCCCCGGGACGACACGACTCGTGAGGGCACTCGTCCTGAGTCTGCGGGAGCAGGAGTACGTGACAGCCGCCCGCGCCATCGGCTCGGGGCCCATTCGTATCGTTGTACGCCACATATTCCCCAACACCGTGGCCCCGGTCCTGGTGCTGGGCAGCTTCATAACCGCCTCAGCCATCATCTCCGAGGCCGGACTGAGCTTCCTCGGCGCCGGCATACCGGCCGACACGCCGAGTTGGGGCAACATCATGGGGCAGGCACGGCAGTATAATCAGATAGCGGTTTGGATACTCTTCTTCCCTGGGCTCTTCCTGTCCCTGACCGTGCTGGGAGCGAACCTGGTAGGAGACGGTCTTCGTGACACCCTCGACCCCAGGCTGCGACGACTCGCTTAACACCACCCTCAGGGGGAATACGATCACGACAAGGGCACTGGCTTGGGCGCTGCCATTATTGGGCGCAGCTCTTATTGCGGCCTGTGGCGGTGGCGACGAAGCCGGTCAGGAGACGGCGGCAGCGCCCGGTGCAAAGGCCGCCCCGGTGACGCAACAGACGGGTACCCAGGCCGGCGATGCCGTCACCGGCGGGGCCAGCGACCTAGTCCAACCGCGCGAGCTTCACACCGCCACCCCGCTCCAGGACGGCAGGGTACTGATCTCCGGCGGCGTGGCGCGTGGTGATCTCCTGGCGTCGGCCGAGATATATGACCCGGCCACTGGCACCTGGACGGCGACTGAAGACATGAATGAGCCCAGGGCCGAGCACGGGGCTGTATTGCTCAACGACGGCAAGGTGTTGGTCGCCGGAGGAGGGACGTCTCGGGCACCCATCGCCTCGGCAGAGCTGTTTGACCCGTCGACCGGTACCTGGTCACCCACAGACAGTATGTCCCAGGCCCGGGTGGTGTACACGATGGTGTTGCTAAACGACGGCAGGGTCCTGGCCGCAGGCGGCCGATCGTCTGACCGAGTGGATGTCTCCACCGCAGAGGTCTATGACCCTTCAACCGGCGCCTGGTCCCCGGTTGCCAGCATGACCGTTGCCAGGTGGGCCCATACGGCGACCGTGCTGGGCGATGGTAGAGTGCTGGTCGCCGGTGGCGGAGCGAAGTTCGAGATCCACCCGTCCGCCGAGATATACGACCCGGCGACCGATACCTGGTCGCCCATCGCCGACATGGAGGGGCCGCGCATAGAGCATAAGGCGACGCTCCTTGGAAACGGCAAGGTGCTGGTCGTCGCCGGCTTCGGCGCGAGCTCGCTCCTCCCAACCGCCGAAGTGTACGATGTCACCACGGATACCTGGACGCTGTCCCAGATGCCGCAGGACCTGCACAAGCACGCGCTGGTGGCGCTGGCGGACGGGAGGGCACTGGTCCTGGGAGGCTTTACCCAGTCCAGCCCCAGCCGTGTCGTGGTCGAGATGGCTATATACGATCAGCCAACAGACACCTGGATAGAGGCGGGCGACATGGCCGGTGAGCGCCGCAATCTGACGGCCACCCTCCTGGAAGACGGGAGTGTGCTGATAGTCAGCGGGATGGGCAATATCGGACTCCTATCAGAGGTGTCCGAGGTGTACGTCCCCAGCGAATAGGGCCTCGCCGAACGTTCGACCCAGTGAGGTCGAGCTGCTCGAACAAGTCCGCTGCAGGCGAGGACCACTCGACTATTCCCCGAAATGGGCCGTCCGTGTCTAAGCGTCAGGGGCGGACCTCATTTAGGGGCTGGCGATCTGCGTGTCGTCGCTCACCGGCCCCCGGTTTCGGCCCTCGCTTCCTCCAGTCTGTCCAGGAACTGCCGGTAGCTGGACACACCTGAGACCTTCCTCACGAAGGTCGACAGGTCGGGCACGAGCCCTCTGAGCTCATGAAGCTGGTCGGCTATGGGGCTGATGGAGGCGGCGCTCTCGGCGTACGTCCCGTGGAAAGCGAAGTAGGCCTGGTTCAACTTGCGGATGGGGAACCCGTTCTCCACGAACACCAGCCTGCGCTCCTCCATGTATGCCTCTGCCTCTTCTATCCGGCCGTCGGCCAGTAGCTCGTCCACCCGCCCCCGAGTCCGATGCATCTCTGTATCGAAGTCAAACCCGCTCTCGTCGTACGCCTGAGTCTCGTCGGCTTCGCCGGCCCGGCGATTGTTGGTCTGCAAGAGAGCAGGGTCTCCACCCAGCTTTTGATAGGCGCGGCGCCCGATCTCTCGTCCGACTATGTCCGCCATCGTCTCGTTCAAGGTGCGCATCTGGGGGCTCTTGGAGATGTTCTGGCCCAGGGACCTGAAGAAGAAATAGTGGTGGAGCCACTCGTGGGCGGAGGTCTCCAGCGTCGATATCAGGTTACGGTCGTTGGGGACTGACGCCGGGTACGTGGCCACTCCGCCGAGGCCGATCACCAGCGCCGCCAAGTTGGACTCATTCAGGAGCTCGTCCTCGACCTTCTCACGGTCCTCGAGCTTAATGTCCGCTTCGAGGAGGACGTCGTGGGTGCGTCTTATCCGGTCTCGCGGCGAGGTGACCAGGAGCTTTGGAGTGTTCGTCAGCCGCACGTCTACAGGCGGGAAGACGAGCTCGCCCCAGGACGCGAAGCCCTCTTCTCTGATGACGGAGCTAATGACCGATTCGAGGGTCTCCTCTACGTCGTCGCGCAGTCCCTTCCGGGCGGAGACCAGCTCGTCCAGCTCCGCCTCCAGACGCGCGCTCTCTGACGTGGCCCCGTCATCCCGGCGCGCGGCCGACTCTTCAAGCTCGGAGTCGAGTCTGGAGACTTCCTCGCTCATCCGAAAGTACTCATGCACCTGTTCGTGCCTGGCTCGGCCGCCGTTAGATGCCCAGGGCAAGAGCGTCGTCAGGCGGTGGACCCATTTGCTTGGGAAGTTGGCCGCCTCCCACGCTATGAGGTCGTAGAAGTACGGCGCCGACGCCCGCTCCGCCGGGTTCAGCTTGAGAGCGTCCTTGCTGAAGACGAGCAGTATGAGGAGGAGCAGCCCCATGACGGGCCACCTGAGCACTCTTGATAGTCGAGCGAGCATGCTGGTTTTCATCGGCGGACGGAGGCTCCCTTCGATGGACGTATTGTAGTTGAACTCGGCCGTGGAGGCGTCCAAGTACCGTTTCCTCCCCGATTGGGCGTCGATTTGACAGGGGCCGTGGCGTCTGATAAAAGGGTGTCGCGGCTTGCCTCGGACCGACGCCCGAGTTGTCCGCTTCCCTTTATCCGCGTCTGACGACGCGGGTCCCCTCGACGGTCAGAGCGGTACTCTCGGTCTTTCCTGTCGATTCCCTTTCGAAGGGTGGTGTGACGGCCAAGGCGTCCGTTGACGAGCCGACCGACCAAAGTCAGTTTAGGTCCTCGTATCTGGGACCCATTGGCCGACCCGGCGATCCGCAGGCGGCTCTGCTGTGTGGGAGCTGGCCAGCAAGCCAAGAAAGGAGGGATCATGAAAGGCGTAATCATAGCTGCAGGGTTGGGCGGACGTCTGCGCCCCTTGACCCTCGGCTCCCCCAAGATCCTGCTGGAGGTTGGAGGACGCCCACTGGGCTACTATGTCGTGGACGCGCTCTACTCCTCCGGAGTATCCGAGGTCGCGGTGGTAGTGGGATACCGGGCGGACACTGTCGTGGAGGCTCTACGAGAGAGGTATCCGGACCTGGCATTCAGATACAACGAGGACTACGAAGGGGGCAACGCGCTGTCGGTCTATGCCGCCAGGGATTTCGTCCAGGACGAGCCCTTCGTGCTGTGCATGGGGGACCACCCCATCGCGCCCGAGATAGTAGGGTCGCTGCTGCTGGACGAGCACGAGGGCTCCATCTTGTGTGTGGACACCGAACCCTCCCATCTCTCCCAAATGAGCGACGCAACCAAGGTGGTGGTGGATGATGATGGGTGGGTTGAGGCCATCGGAAAGGACCTGCAAGTCTGGAACGCCGTCGACACCGGTGTATTCAAGATGACCAGCGGCGTCTTCACGACCATGGAGTCGCTGACGGACCGGCTGGGTCTGCAGGTCACCATCACGGACGTGGTCAGGTCTGTGGGTGAAGGCGGTCTTCCCTTCAGGGCCTGCGATGTAGGCGGCATGTTGTGGGCGGACGTGGACACGCCGGAAGACTACCTCTCCGTAGACGCCCTGCTGAGGGAAGCTTATGGGGAACGCGTATGATGGGTTCGTATCCCGACATCTCAACCGCCGCATGTCGCGACCCGCGGCACGTCTCCTTGTCCACACGCCCGTAAGCCCGAACCACGTCTCGTTCGCGAGCTTAGGCGTGGCCCTGGGTGCCTTCGCTGCCTTTGTCTACGGCTATCACATAGTAGGGGCCCTACTGACACAGGCCTCATCGGTGGTGGACGGTATCGATGGAGACCTGGCCCGCGCGAAGGGTGTGACCTCGGCGTTCGGTGGGTTTTTGGATTCCATCCTGGACCGTTATTCGGATGCGCTCATTATCCTGGGACTGGCGATCTGGGCCGCGGGCGACGAGGCACGGACGCATGTATGGGTCATCGGGTTCTTGGCCCTGGCGGGGACCTTTGCGGTGACATACACGAGGGCCAGGGTGGACGAAGCCATGACAAGTCTGTTCGATCACGGGGTTATGTCCATCGCGTCGCGGGACATACGGCTGTTCGTGATTATGATCGGCGCCCTAGCGGGCCAGGGGCTGGCCACGTTGGTGGTAATAGCCGGCCTGACCAACATCGCAGTGCTGCTGCGTCTAATTCGCGCACGCAGGGCCATGACGGCCGCCTGACGAGCGGGCATGCGCCTGTCCGTTTGCGTTGCAGGGCTGAGGGACCCGGCAGTTGTTCTCCCGGCTTATAGGTCAGTGGACCAAGGGCGCGCGATGTATACATCACTCCGCCCTTAGGAGCTCAGGTAACTCATGCCGCCATCCCAGGACATTCCCATACTGGTACAGTGCGATTTCGACGACACCATCACCGTCGGCAACGTGAGTGACGCGGTTCGTGAGGAGTTCTATCCAGGGGACTGGCGCTCGATGGAGGAGGAGTACGTTGCGGGCATGTACAGCGTGGAGGAGAGCAACATCCGCCAGTTCGGCCTGATCGCCGCGGACCAGGACGCGATCGAGGAGTTCGTCGTCGGCGACGTGGTCGTCAGGTACGCCTTCGACGAGTTCGTCGACTACTGCCACGGGGTCGGGATCAGGCTTGTAGTGGTCAGCAGCGGTCTAGACCTCTACATACGTCCGGTGATGCGCCAGCTTGGCCTGGACGACCTGGAGGTCTTCTCCGGACATGCCGAGGTCCGACCGGACGGGATAATGGTCGAGTACACGGACGCCTCGGGTACTTCCATAACCAGCGGATTCAAGGAGTCCTACGTGCGGCACTTCCGGTCGCAGGGCCACACAGTAGTCTGTATAGGCGACGGCCTGTCCGACGTCGTCCCCGCGTTGGAGTCGGACTTCGTTATTGCACGCTCAACTCTGGGGGACCGCCTGACCGAGCGGGGCGTGTCGCATTTTACCTTCGAGACGTTCAACGACGTCGGCGCTCATCTGGAGGAGATCCGCCTACAGCTGAACAGCTGACCGCGCCGGTGCCGCCCCTCCCTGTTTGTAGGGCCCGTCCGAGCCTTCCCCGACGGAAATTCGGTGCTGGTACGGACCATGCCACATTCCCCGTGGCAGGAAGGCCATCCGGCTGGTCGCTGTGCGGGATCGAGCGGTCAGAGCTCCTGGTAGCCCTGTTCAGGGTGACCGGCGTCTGAAGAGGTTGAGGAAGCGGTCCTCGTAGTACTGGAACAGGCCCCAACGGTCCAACTCGCGTTTGAGATCATCGGGGCTTCCTCCTCGCTCCGCGGCGAAGAAAAGCTGCTCGATCTGCTGGGTGGCGGCGCGAGGCACGCCTCCGTAGTTTGGCTGAGGCTCGAGCAGTCCCTTGCCCTGGAACTCCTGCACGTTGTGAGCGGCGGACGAAGAGGTGAACTCATAGATGAATTTCAGCAGGGACACGTCCCAGAGCTCGTCGACGCCGACGAGGACAACCGACATGTTCTCCTTGCGCCGGTCCAGATCCTCGCTGATTCGATGGGCTATCTCGCTGGGCGCTCCGCCGACGATATCTATCTTCTCAGCCTCATTCTTGTACTGATAGAGTATCCCTGGGCTGTTAGAGCCGTAGGACCTGGCCATCTCGCGCATGTACTCGTAGGCCTCGGAGCTGAACCCCCGCAGGTTGAGGCCATATGCAGGCGTGATTACCGTCGGGCGCTCCGCGATAACCCTGCCCTTGCGGACCACTCCCTCCTCCTTCTTTCCCGGCGCCATGTCCTGGTAAATGGGCTCGGTGACGACGAAGTAGACTATGTTGGTGGTCCCGAAGGTGGCCAGGTGCTGAGTGGGGTATCTGACTACCCACGTCTGCTCCATGGCTCTCATCCATTCTCTGGGGTTTTCCATCTAGACACCTGTTCAGGGGGGCCGCCCCGCACTTCTGATGCTAGTCTGGGCCCCACATCGTGTCAAGGGCGGTCGTGCCTCAGAATGAGCCCATCGGGGTCGGATAGGCCTGGTCTGTAGGCTATAGCGTAGTGGAGCCTCAGGGGTCCGGGGTCGGCGTTGACAGTCCCTCGATACGTCCATACAATGACGCTCATTCCGCGCCTCTTGTACTGTCGTCATACTACGTTCTGCACCTAGGTGAGGTACACGTAGTGTCCCGCAGATGGGGGATGACGGTGCGGGTACCGTCTGGTGTAATGGCCTACGATTACGGACAGTGCAAACTCTCCAGCGCGACAATGGGCATCAGTTGACGGTACGGCATCGGCAGTGGCAGCCGGTCTTGACAAGATGAGCAGGATACGCGTCTTCCTGACTGACGACCAGCCGATTGTCTGCCGTGGCATCTCCTTGCTTCTCCAGGAAGACCCCAATATCGAGGTCGTGGGCGAGGCGGCGGACGGATGGGAGGGCGTCGAGGGGGCTCAGCGGTTGGTCCCCGATGTGGTCCTCATGGACATCGATATGCCGGGCATGTCGGGCCTCGAGGCAGCAGGTCGCATTACCGAATCGGTGCCCGGGGTGTCCGTGCTCATGCTGACGATCCACGACCGCGAGGACTTCTTGTTCCAGGCACTGCAGGCGGGGGCGCTCGGGTACATCCTGAAGGCTGCGCATGTCGACGAATTGCTATCGGCGGTGCGCACTGTGCACTCGGGTGAGGTGTTCGTCTACCCGCGTATGGCTACCAAGCTTGTTGGAGAGTATCTCAGGACCAGCCGGACTGACGCCGACGGCGATGGGTACGCGGTGCTAAGTGCCCGAGAGAGGGAAGTCCTGCCGATGCTTGCGGAGAACCACTCCAACCAGGAGATTGCCGATATTCTCCATCTCAGCCCTTTCACCGTGCAGACGTATCGGCAGAGGATCATGCGTAAACTCGACCTCCATAGCAGGATAGACCTGTTGAAGTACGCTCTAAGAAAGAGGCTCGTCAGCCTCGACTCGTGAGCCCGGTCGGGACTACGTCTGAAGAGGACTGACGGTGTTGCTTTGACCCAGCCAGAACCCCGTGTCCGGTCATCATCAAGACGGGCCGTTAAGGGGTTCGTCTCGGCCATAGACGAGGCGAACACCCTCTATCGAGTCTTGCGGAGAAGGACGGGCAAGACCGCTGGGACGGGCGATGGTCGAGACGGCAAGCGGATCAGGGTGTTCCTGGCGGACGACCAGCGACTCGTTCGCCGGGGTCTCGCTGCCCTACTGGGCTCCGAGGCGGGGATGGGCGTCGTTGGTGAAGCCCAGGACGGGTGGGAAGTCGTCGATGGAGCCAGAAGGACGAGCTCTGACGTGGTGCTGGTGTCGTCGCGGCTGCCAGGGCTTCCCGCGCTGGGGGTGACTCGGCGCCTGTCGCAAGCCTTGCCTGGGGTCTCCGTAGTCGTGCTCGCCTACGAGAGGGAGAGGGACCTTCCGATCCGCGCCTTACAGGCCGGGGCGTCCGCCTGCCTCTTGATGGATTCCCCGCTGTCCGACTTCGTGGAGGCCGTCCGCAAAGCCCACCGGGGTGAGGTGTTCCTCGGATCGTGGTCATCCTCGGCGCGGGTCGATGGCCGGACCTCCGCGTTACGAGGCGGACGTGATGAAGACCACTACGGGATGCTCAGCGCCCGAGAGCGCGAGCTCCTACCGCTAGTCGCAGAGGGCCTCACGAACGGCGAGATCGCCGGCGAGCTGGGATTGAGCCCGCACACGGTGCAGACCCATCGGCAGCGGATCATGAAGAAGCTAGACATCCACAGCCGCTTGGATCTCCTGAAGTTCGCGCTCCGAAAAGGCCTCGTCCGTCTGGAACCTTAGGCGGCTTGCCCCCGCAGTGAACGACGTGGTCCGCTAGAGTCCCAGCCTGCGACGCAGGCCAAGGAAGGCCAGACCCGTGACGAGTGCGAGGACCGAAACGTCCATCGCCCTGGTAGCGCCGGGCCTGGGAGCGCTGCAGGCACCTCCTCCTCCGGTCGTCTCCTCGGGCTTCGACTCGTCGGCAGCAGAGGTAGCCGTGGGCTGCTCGGTGGCGGCTCTGGCTACAGGCGACGGCTCTCGAGTCGGCGTGGGTTCAGGCGTAGCCGTGGGTTCAGGGGTAGCCGTGGGGGCTTGCTGGGGGACGGGCGTAGGGCTGTCGCTGGCCTGAGGCTGTGTCAGGAGTGTATATGGGAGGAGAGTTGGTCTGGCGATGGGCGTGGGCCGAACACTGCCTGTCTCGGGGGGTATGTATGCTGGGGCGCCGATGGCGGCTCTCCACAAGTTCTCCAGGCTGAGCCGGTTTACGCCGTAGACGTCCAGGAGGGCGGCGTCGATGTCTTTGCCGCTCTTAAGAGAGGTCATGAGCATCGCCACCTTGTCCGCCCCGTATCTCCTGACCATATAGCGCACGATGCTGCGGCCCTCGCCGTAGAAGATGATGACCTCCTCTGTGTCCCCCGGCCGGAGTGTCAGCGACGTTATCGGAAGGAGTCGGTCATTGGAGATGGCGAACTCCAGCGCCACGTCGTAGGAGAAGCCCGGGACGATGTTCCCGTACTCAGCCAGCCCCTCGTCGAGCCAGCTGGGGATGCCGCGGAAGATGCTATCTCCGGCACGATGGGTCAGGATGTGAGTGACCTCATGCGACGCGGTGCCCTCGGCGAGCCTACCGCCGCCCAGGACCAGGAGCGTCCCCACGTCGGAGAAGGCCTGTCCCTCGGTGATCAGCTCCCTTCGAATGGTCGCGCTGCCGGGGGGCAGGGCCCCGAGCATCTCCTTGACGTTGTTGTACATGGTTACCCTGATGGGCGTCTCGACGTCGGCCCCCAGCAGCGGGCCCATGTGTGCGATGGTCTGGATGATGGCGTCCAGGACGATCCCCGCCCGGGTCTGTACAGGCCCATGATAGGCGACGGAGACCGCTCCCGAGGAGACCTCGGTCCACTCGAAACGCGCGTCTGTGTATATGAACTCCAGGGGCTCGGTGTCCAGCCGGTTGCCCTCTGAGTCCTCTACCTCGAAGTTGTAGGTGATGATGGTACCGGGCGGAATGTACCTGGAGAGCGAGTTGGTCCTCCAGAAGAGGTGGCCGTCAATGAGCCGTCCAGCCTCGAAGTCCAGGTAGTCGTACGCGCCGGTAGTCCGCTGGCCTGTCCTGAACCGCACCGCCACCGAAGTGATCTCGTTGTCCCCACTGGCGCGGACCGTGAAGCGGATCCCGTCGGGGAACTCGCTGGTGACGCTGAACGACTCCACCCGTATGGAGGCGACGTCCGCGTTGGCCGTCGCCATGGGCCACAAGATAAATGGGGCGGCCATCACCAGCGCTAAGGGCCGCCGCACGTATTTGCCCAGTCGCAGGTTCATTTGATCTCCTTCGGCCAAGCCGGCAGGGGAGGTCCCTGCCGGGCCCTAGCCAATGGGGGTCGTCTGGTCTGAAGGCTGGTCGTCATCAGTGCCTTCCTCCGGCTCCTCGGCGCCAACTGCCGCCATTATACGGTGCAGAAACACCTCTTCGGTCACAGCGCCCGTGAACTGAGCCGAATCGTTGATGACCGTCTTGGGCACGCTCCTGACGCTGTAGGCGCTGGCGAGATATGGGAATTCCTGTATCTCTACTACGTCGGCGACTATGTGAGAGGATTCCATAGCCATGGCGTGGGCTAGCCGTGCAACCGAGGGACAGAACTGGCACGTCGGCGTTACGAACACCTGGAGGTGTACGTCCTCCTTCAGTGCCTTCAGACGCCTTCGGGTCTCGGTCCGCAGCGTGCTGCCACTGGAGGATGCCGCAACGATGGTATCCAGCAGCAGTGCGAACTCGAACCCGGAGGGCATCCCGTAGAAACGGGCGTTGTCGTTCCCGTTGGCGTTCACGACCAGGGCTGGAATCTTCTCCACCCCGAGTGCTTTCGCGTCCTCTGGACTGCCATAGTAGTCCACGACGTCCAGCTCGATCCTGTCTGACAGCGCACTCAGCTCTTGAAGAAGCTGCTCCGTCGGGCCGCATGATTTGCACTCGCGGCCGGGAATGTACAGCATCCCGCCGATCCGATTGTTATTGTCGGGATTC
>JADFHV010000138.1 GCA_022566975.1 Chloroflexota bacterium | reverse complement strand
ACTCGTCCACGTCCAAAGAGGAAGCAGCGGACCGACCCACCGCCAGCAACGCAGTGAGCTGGCGGTTCTGAATGACGCTCCAGTGTTGCAGGCGACCGATAACGGCGAGAATGGCAAGAGAGAAGAGGACGACGGCCACGATGAAGACGTATGGCTGATCGGAAAAGACCGTCCGCCTCAGGACATCGGCCCCTGCCAGGAATAGGATGGGCACGACCACGGCAATCCATTTCAGGGCACGCAGACTGGTCAAAGGGTTCCGCGTGCGGGATTGCCGTTCGTGTTGTGGAGATGCCTCCATGGGCTGTCTGCCCTCTTCGTTTATGCAGATTTGCGCTCTCGGTCCGATCTTTTGGGCCTGTCGCGTCTTATTGACAGCCGAATATCTGCAGGGTCCGCCGGAATGTCCTTGAGGCTGGACAGATAGCCTCGGACGGTGCCCCGGAGAGCGCTGCCGGCGAAGCGACTCAGCGGCACGTCCTCTCCATCTATCGTGAGCGACGTCGTCTCGTCCTTCCCGGCAACGTCCAGATGCTGACGCTCGATCTGACCAGCCAGTATGTCTACCTCGTCCCGCCGGTAGTCCGGCACGTCGTGCCCTTGGATTGGTCCATCTACAGTCGCAATCACGTTCACCACGGCCGGTGCGGTGCCGTCCGGGCCCGCCACCAGGATCTTGGCGACTTCGCTGTCTTTGAAGCCCTCGGCGATGACAAGGTCGGCGTCGAAGACAACGGACCCGACCAGCGAGCTCAGGGAGCCATCGCCTGAGGTCTTGTCGACTCGCGTCATCTGGCCGGGTGAGCTGGCGATCACCGTCGTGGCGCCGGCCGTGTACAGGCGGCCAGTATCACTGTCGGCACGGTCTATATCGTGGCCGTGGGGACAGTGTTTGATCGCCGCCACGCGGTATCCGCAGCGGCTCAGCGCCTCGATCAGGAACGATGCCACCGTGGTCTTACCACTGTTGGAGTTCCCGACGATGGCGATTACGGGGAGCATGGCTACTCCCCCGCGTCCCAGACGACCGGGTCCGGCAGCCGGTAATACCCGCCGTGGGCGCATGGCCTGCACAGGACCCTGCCATGCATCTTCACCTCGCGCGCGTCGTTGACGCCCTCCCCGCATGCGTCACACATCACCCGACTAATGGGGCGGCCGGGCATGTCGGCCGGAGAAACGTCGACGCACACCGGCATTACGTTGAAAAGCCTTTCGTCAGGCATCGCTTTGTAGGCGTGGAGCTGGCCGCGCTTCTTGTCCAGCCCACTGGGCGCATACTCCGAGACCGCCTCTCGGGAGTCGTCTGTCGCAGCTATGCGCACCGCCTCCCCTCCGTTCAGATTCAGGAAGGTGGCGGCCATCTTGCCGTAGTCGAAGTACTTCAGGGTCCGCTTGCCCAGCTTGCAGCCCGTGACCGACTGGATGGCTTCGGAGGCACACCGGTCTATCTCCACGTATACAAGAAGGTCTTTAGAGGCCGTCGGCTCCTCGATCCCCACCTCGCGACAGCCGAGCATGGCCATCCTTACCCCCAGGACCTGTCCTGGGCAAAGATGCCCGTGTACCGCCGAGGCCCCCTCTAGCAGCTCTTCCATCGGACGCATCTGTCACTCCCGCCTCGGACCCGGGGTCGTCACTGAGCCGCCTTTCCCACGGTGAACCCTTCCAGGCCCAGCCGTCGGAGGGTCTCGGCCCTGGGGACGCCGGTATCAGGGTCCCAGTCCAGGTACCCGTAGTACTCGTTGCTCCACTGCTCAAGATAGGGCCCGGCCGGCATGGTGCTGTCCTTGGCCGGTCCTTTGTCCAGACCCTCCAGCAACCGAGGGCTGATGTCGTAGTCGTACTCGCGCTTATAACCGAGATGCAGCGCGATCAACCGCTGCACGTTCACCAGGCGCTCGCCCACCTCGAGCGCCTCCTCCCGGCTATAGTCCTCCCAGCCGACGGCGGCGGCCAGCGACTCGATGGCCGGGTCCCACGTGCCGCCGATGCGCTTTAGAGCGAAATGGCATACGCCGATCGTGTCCTCCCACAGCTTCTTGCACTGGCCCTTGTAGATAGGCTCGATCATCCCCTCGGGGTTCTTGGGGTCCAGGTAGTCGTATCCCAGGTCCGGGGCGCCGGCCTTGGGAGGATTCACCAGGCCCAGCTCTGTCTGCCACACGGGCCCCGCGCCGGCGGCCACCAACGTCTGGAATATCATCCCCGGGTGGATGCGCATGTCGTGGTCGTTGAACCCGGTGCCCTTCATGTGGACGGCCAGGTCCTCGATGCCCAGCGCCCGGCCGGCCTCCCTGGGCGGCTTGGCCAGGATAGCCCCGATTCCCTCGCGCCGGACCGTCTTGTCCAGTAGCTCGACCACCGCCTCGTAGTTGCCCCACGTCAGGTCCAGCCCGTCTACATCGTCGCGGGTCAGCCTCTCCGTGTTGTAGGCCTCCATCACCATCGCGATGTTACGTGGGACCTCGCCGCCATCCAGACCCATGCCGTCTACCATGCCACTGATAGCCAGGGCCACGCCGGGATCGTCTATGCCTAGATTCGGCCCCGTCTGCTGGATGAGCTCTCCGGAATAGCCCGCGACGACGGCGCCGGCCATCGGCCCCGTCGTGACCACCGTCTCGTGATGACAGGCCATCTCGCAGTTGAAGCCTCCCACGGGCCTCACCTTCCACTTAGGAGCATCCTCCCGCCAGCGCTCGCTCCAGCGCAGCTGGAAGTCGGGGTCGCTGTAGTTCTTTCCCTGGACCCGCCCGTGGCTCACATCGGCGAAGCTATCGGGCTGGACAGCGTGCGCGTGCTGCGAAGGTGGAGGCGTATCGCTAGCGTAGAGGGCCCGGTTCCATCGCTGGTAGGCGTCCATGAGGGCGGCCGGGTCCGCGGCCGGCACCCGGCCTGAGCCTCTTACCGCTATGGCCTTGAGCTTCTTGGACCCCCAGGCGATCCCTGCCTCTCCACGCGCCGCCGCGTGGAACCCGTCGGACCGGACCATCGCACCGGTAATCAGGTTCTCTCCACCGGGGCCGATGCAGGCGACGCTGACCTGCATCGGGTCGCCGAGCTCCAGCTTCATGCGCCGGGGCGTCTCGAAGGTATCCATACCCCAGTAGGCACCGGCGTCTCGAAGCTCCACGCGGTCGTCGTCGATCCAAAGATACACAGGGGTTTTCGAGGTCCCGCGGACGGCGATGCCGTCCCAGCCCGCGTGTTTAAGGCGCGCGCCGAAGAAGCCATGAGCGTGGCTAAGGCCTACGTGATAGCTCGGTGAGTCCCGAAGGTTGACCAGTACCCAGTGCGTCGCATTGGGTACCATCGCCCCGGTCAAGGGACCGGTGAACAGGAAGAACGGGCAGTCCGGGTCTGTAGGGCGCATGAGCGGCGTGATCTCCCGTGCCATCATGTAGAGACCCACCCCCGTCGCGCCCCCGAAGGCACGCAGGACATCCTCCCCTGGGAGAGGGACCGACCTCGTCGTGCCACTCGTCAGGTCAACCTCCAGGACCTTGCCCTGGAAACCACCCCTTATCGCCATCGCATACCTCCGGTATCTGTCAGAAGCTCACGTCGGTCGTGTCCGGCCTTACGGAGTAGACCAGCCACCCGTTACAGACGCGTTACAGCCTGTCTGCCTCACAACCAGCGAGAGAACCACTGCCATTCGAAGAGGACCTTGCCCCAGTGCCATATCCTCCCCGGCCCCTTCAAGGTGACCCGGGGGACCGGCTCAGCGAAGAAGTTTCCCGATGCCATGGCTGCCTTCCGGTAGCCTATCTCCAGGAATCAGCTGCCATGACCGTCGAATCGGGCCCTCGCCTCCCTCTTTCGTATGCGGGCCACGAGATTAGCGGCCACCACCTCGGCCTGACCGTGGGCGAAGACGCCGGCCTTGGGAAGAGGCAGACCCGAAGCCAACGGGATAGAGGTCACGTCGCCCACGGCGTAGACATCGGGGACGGCCGTCTCAAGAGTAGACCTGTCCACCTCTACCCAACCGGTCTCGCCCGCCAGGCCCGACTCCCGCACTACCGCCGGCGCCCGGTGCTGAGGTATGGCCACCAGCAGATCGAAGGTCTCCCGCGTATCGTCCTCGAAGACCATCTCCCTCTTTTCGGCGTCCACTTGCGCAATCCCTGTCCCGAAGGTGAAGGCGATATCCCGATTTCGGAGCATCTCTTTCACGGCCTCCCCGAGGGCCGGTCCCGCAACCGGCAACGGCGCCGGCTCCGGTGTTATGAGCTTAACCTCTACCCTGTCGCGTACCCCTCTGCGGCGCAGGTAGTAATCGATCAGAAGAGCCCCCTCGTAGGGCGCGGCGGGACATCGATAGGGGACTCCTGCGACCGCTACCACCACCTTACCTTCGCTCAGCAGGCCCAGGGCGTCGCGCAGCCTGGTGGCGCCGTCCAACGAGTAGAACGTGTGGGCCGTTTCCGCGAGGCCGGGGACTGCGCCGTACGCCATCTCGGTCCCCAGGGCGACCACCAGGTGGTCCCAGGAAAGCTCGCCCGCCTCGGTATGGACCTTGCGGCCTTCCATGTCCAGCTCCGTTACCGCTCCCCGGACGACCTCTATGCCCTTCCTGGACAGGCCCGACAGGTCTCTGTACGCACTCTGGGGGCGTCTCCAGCCCACCATGACCCAGGGGAAGCTGGGTGGGAAGTAGTGTCTCTCCTCTCGATCGACGAGCAGGACGCGGTGCTCCCATCCCAGCCTCTGGCGCAAACGGTTCGCCGCCACCACACCTCCAACGCCTCCGCCTAGAATCAGGACAGTGCTGCTTGCCATCATCGAGTCTCCCCACGCCCCTGTCTCCTAATCCGGCTGGGGCGTTAGCTCATCAGATCAGATCGAACTCACAGGCTCCACTTCCCCGGCTCTACATATCTGGACCCCGACGATGGCGGCCTCCGACCAGATGGCAGGTTGTTTCTTCAAACACCTAACGCGCACGGAGCGGTGGAACCGGTTGAGCCGCGCCTGCAGCCATCGGCATTCCGATTCCAACACGGCCGCGAGCGGTGACGGGGGTTGTAGAATCAGACTTGTTGTGGATTGGGAGCCATTCTGTCGGCGGCATCGAGGACGGCCCGTACGATCTTGTCGTAGCCGGTGCAGCGGCACAGGTTTCCTGCCAGCCAGCGCCTTATGCGCTCTTCCGATGGATGCCGCTCCGCATCCAGCAGCGCCTTCGAGGCGATGATGAACCCCGGCGTGCAGAAGCCACACTGGAGGGCAGCATTTTCCAGGAAGGATTGCTGGATCGGGTGAAGGCCCTGCGGACTGGCAATTCCCTCGATGGTTGTGATCTCTCTTCCCTGGGCCTCAACTCCAAGTACTAGGCACGAGTTCACCATCCGTCCGTCCAACATGACGGTGCAGGCACCGCAGTTTCCATCGTTGCAGCCCTCCTTGGTCCCGGTCAGGCCGACGATGTCCCGGAGGCATTCTAGAAGGCTCTGCCGAGGCTCACAGAGAAGGTCGACGTCGTGGCCGTTGATTCGCATCTCGATGTAGGTCTTTCTGGGCACTTGGTACCTCCATATCAGCACTCTCTTCAGAGCGTTCGGCACTCGGCTGTCGTCACCCTGCGGTACAGATTGAGGCTCTGCACCTTCTTACCCCGTAAACCTCCTACGTCTTCGCCCTCAGGCCCGTCGGGCACCCGACCCTATGATCGCCCTCACCGTTCCCAGTGACCACGGTCTCAGGCTTCTCAGGATCGAAGACGCAGGAAGGATCGGGTGCTAGATAGTCGCCTGTGTACGCGTAAGCTCTGGCCCGACAGCCTCCACAGATGGCGCGGAAGGGGCACAGACCACACTTGCCTCCAAGCCTGTCGGGGTCCCGGAGCGCCTGGAAGACAGGGTCGGAGCGGTATATGCCCAGGAGTGAGTCACGCCTCACGTTGCCTCGGGCGACGGGCAGAAACCCGCTGGGATAGACCTCGCCGAGGTGGGATACGAAGCAAACCCCCTTGCCGTCGTTGGTCGATGCCCGGCCGACTTTTGCCCAGGACGCCTCGGCTCCGCCGCCTTCGCTCGCTTCACTCTGCAGGACCACTCTCCGGTACTGCTGGCCCAGTGTGGTCTTGATCCCGAAGGTCACCGATCGAGAGAGCTCGTACAGCCACCGGTACACCTCCTCGTGCTCCTGAGGAGAGAGGACGTCCTC
>JADFHV010000137.1 GCA_022566975.1 Chloroflexota bacterium | reverse complement strand
TCGAAGGTGGGCCGCCCGTTGATCGGCCAGGACTCTTCGTCTGTCGAAACGCTGGGCCGCGTCTCTCGCATCGTCACCACCTGTTCATCGCACGACGCATGCGCTAGTATAGCGTGCGTCCGACCCGGTATTCCGGACTGTCCTCGACGCAAGACCACGGCCATCATCCGGTACACAGCATACCCGGAGAGAGGAGAGACGAGCATGGCACAGCAGCAGACCGTCAGCACCGAGCCGCTGCACATCAGCCTGCAGGACGTTGTGGCCCGCCACGGGGAGCCGCCCTGGTTCGAGCCACTGCTCAGCGATGGTCGCAACAACGCGGGGCTTATCTGTAACGCCCCCGGAACGAGCAACGACGCTCACATCCATGACGACTTCAACGAGTGGTGGATAGTGCTGGGGGGCGAGATCGTGTGGGAGGTGGGCGACCATCCGGCCCTCTACGCCAGGAAAGGGGACGTAGTCATAAGCCCTGCCGGGACCCGCCACATGATCAGCACAGTGGGGGACGAGCCCTCGCTGCGCCTCGTCATTAACAAACCTGGCTCCAACCACAGCATCAAGAGGCCACGGGCCGACGACACCATACCCTTCCCGGACAAGACACTACCCCCTAACCTGGTCCACACCAGGCTCGACAAGCTCATGGCCCACTTCGGGGAGCCCCCCTGGTCCACGCCTGTCCTGGACGACGACCGCAACAAGGCCAACCTGATCTGCCACGGGCCCGGCATGACCAACAACGCCCACTGGCATCCCGATTTCGACGAGTGGTGGACTATCCTTGCAGGCGAGCTTACCTGGGAGGTCGGCGAGGGTCGCCCGATGATCCACGCCAGGGACGGCGACATAGTGTTCGTCCCCAGGGGCATGAGGCACCACATCTCGACCGTTGGGAGCGAGACGTCGCTGCGGCTGGCGTTGACTACGCCCGAGTCACTGCATATCTACAGCGACGACGACAAGGCGGCACCGCCCCCCAGGGCGTAGGCCCCTTCCTCTTGCTGGCACCGTGGCCCGGGGAATCATCCTCAGGCCCCCTGCTTTTGGGTTTCGCCCTGTCGGATTCTCACTGAGTAGAGGCCGTACTCTGTCGATATCCCTCCGTTCTCACGACTCAGCTCGCTGTACCACGAACGGTCGAAACTCAGAGGCTTGGTTGCGAAATTGAGGAACTCTCAGAAGGGCTCCAGGGGGTAGACGTGTCGGGTACAGGATGGACGTGGTGCCGGGCCGGGACCGTGAGCCTGGTCGCCTGGGCAGGGCGCCGTGTCGCTGGGCTCGATTGGGTCGTTGACGGCATCCGTGGGTGATACTAGGATGGCTCTCATCGAGGATGGTGTGCTACCTGGTCCAGGCAACGTGATGTGGGGAACTCCGGTGAAATGCCCACCCGCAGCTTCAAGATAGAGGCCCCTTTCGACGTCTCCTTGCGCCTGACAGTCGGGAGCCACGGTTGGGTCAGCCTCTCGCCGTGGCACTGGGACGCCGAGACCGAGGTACTCTCGAGAAGTGAGAGGACCCAGTGCGGTCAGGTGATGCGAGTCCGGGTGACCCAATCGTCCCCAACGGCCATCGCAGTCGATGTCGCAAGCGACGACGAGGTTCCCTCCGTGTCCGGCGTGCGCGGTATCGTCGACCGCTGGCTGTCCCTTGGCTGGCCGCCGAACGGCGCAATCGAAGCGGCCGAAAGGCTCGACCCAACTATCGCGGACCTCATCCGTTCGGGTGGGGGCCGGATGCTTCGATGCAGCACCTTCTACGAGGACTTCATCAAGACCGTCTGTACCATTCAGATCACCTGGGCGGGGACCCGGCGTATGGTGGATGGACTCATGGCGCTATCGAGGGACGGCCTCTTTCCGAGGCCCGTCCAGGTGCTGGGTGTGGGTGAGGCCGGACTCCGGAGTGAAGTGAAGCTGGGGTTTCGAGCTCCCGTCGTGGTAGACGCCACGAAGACCCTTTTGGAGGAGGGCCTGATCGACGAGGACGGCCGGGGAGATGAAGACCGCATATCGTACGAGTCCTTGATTCGCCTGCGCGGCATCGGTCCGTACTCCGCCAGCCACCTCGCTATGTTGCTCCACGACTTCAGCAGGATTCCGGTGGACTCAGAGGTGGCGAAGGACTGCAAAGAGCGCTTCGGTATCGAGCCGTCGGAAATCGAGAGCTACTTCGACGACTGGGGCGAATATCGCTTCCTCGGATACAGCCTGGGCGGGGCCGGGTAGCCCGAGTCCTCGTGTGAGGACCTCTACCCAGGGGAGTAGGGGATAAGAGTCAGCTGGCCTCCGCGCGCTCCAGAAGGCGTTCGGCGGCCTTCTGGGCAAGGTCGTAAACGACCTGCTCGTCGACAAGCGTGTGGTGGCCGTTTTTCACGACGATGCGACCATCCACGATGACCGTGTCCACCGTCTTCGTAAGGTTATATAGCATCAGGTCCCGCTCAACATGGTGGATCGGGTAAGACTGGGGATTGTCGTTGGTGCGGATGACTAGATCAGCACGTTTGCCGGGTTCCAGGCTACCGATGAGACCCTCCAGGCCCATGGCTTTGGCTCCGTTGATCGTCTGAATCGCCAGCAGATCATCCACGGAGAGCCACTGGCGCTCCTCCCGCGCGATGTAATACGCCATGAAGGTATTTTGGCCAAAGGTCCACATCTTGCTTATATCGGTGCCGAGGGCGACGTTTACCCCTCTGTGGTACAGCTCCGGCATGCGGTTCGGGAACTTTGGACGGGAGGCGTACCATAGTGAGTTGCCCGGTACCCAGGCCAAGGACATACCGGAGTCGATTATGGGTTGGACCTCTTCGGGCCACAGTACGTTGTTATGCACGAAGACGCAGTTTTCGTCCAGGACCCCCATCTCAGCCCAACGGACGTAGGCTGGACGTCCAAACCGCCGGACATCGATGGTGGCGTCGTCGATGCACTGAGACTGGTGCATGTTGAACCGGACGTTGTTCTCGTCGGCACATGCCTTGGCCGCCCGCATCAGCTCTTCCGATTGGGTGCCCAGGCCGTAGATCGATACGTGGGCACGAACCAGGGCATCGGGGTCCTTGTTCCGCCACAGCTGTTTACCGAGCTGATTCAAACAGGTCTTTGTGTCCTTGGGCACGGTGTCCATATGTTGCAGACCCTTCATGTCCATCAGAAGGTCATCGGCAACAGAAGCTCGGATTCCGACCGCTTCGCAGCCGCGACACCGTCCGGATATCGCGCCGTGCCGGGCTCCATGTACATGGTG
Organism: Chloroflexota bacterium; assembly: GCA_022566975.1. The sequence continues at coordinate 2,923 of JADFHV010000137.1, read as the reverse complement.
TATCCGTTTCGGACCATGTCCAGGCCGGCCAGTAACGCGGCGGCGTACATCTCCTCTTCCCCCGCGAATTTCCCCAGACGAGAAAAGGCGGTCCCAGCCCAGGGGCCGGTATCCTCGGAGTAAGCGGGGCCGTCTTCAACCATCTTGCTCACTATGTGATTAGGGGAATGATAGTGAAGGTCGATATACCCCGGGTGCACCGCCGCACCCCGGGCGTCGAACACCCTTTTAGGCCTGAACTTGGGTTCGACCTCGTTCTCAGGCCCCACGGCTACAATGTTGCGCCCGTTGATAGCCACCTCGCCCCTGCGGTACTTGCTGCCCTCAGCATCCATGGTGATGACGTATCCGTTACGGATGAGCAGGTCGCAGGTCTGAATCTCACTCTTGTCGGCCCAGGAGTCATCTTTCATCGATAGCGTCCTCCAAGACCAAGGTGTGAACGGTCTACTGGGGTTCTAAAATGCCGGGGCGATGTGCCCTCGGGGCGCCCGGGTCAGACCGCAAGGCGGGCTCTTACGCACCGCTATGGCTCAGGCAGCCAGAGGCGGAGGTTGGGTCTGGCTGTGCTTACCTTTACAGATGCCTGGTTAAGATGTCAGGAGTGGGCGATGGAGGACTCGAACCTCCGGCCTTCTACGTGTAAAGTAATTCCGTTAATGCGAACTGCACCGACGGCGGGTTCCGTACAGAGTCAGCTTTAAGGGCCTTGCGAATTAGATAAATTAGTCACACTTTGAAAAGTCGTTTTGAGAGCCCGATAGGGGTGTTGTCGGGGTACAACCCGTCCAGACCTGGGGCGACGTTTCGTAGCTATGATACCATCCGGTGACAGCCGGTGGTGAACAGTCCGTTGACAATTCCGTCGACAGGATCTGTCTCATAACGTCGCCCCCCCGTTGAATCAAAGGTACATTGCAGCAGTGGTCTCTGACGATCGTTACAGGATCCTGATCAACACACTAGGAACACAAGAGCGGAGGTGATGACCATGGACGATGCTGTGCACCATGCGAAGGCGCTACAGAAGCAGTTACCCCTCATAGACGGCCACAACGACATTGCGTTCCAGTACATGCTTCAGGCCAGCCTGAACCTCTCGAACATAGACATCGCCCAGCACCAGCCCGGCCTTCACACCGACATACCGCGGCTGAGAGAGGGTGGCGTCGGCGGACAGTTCTGGTCGGCCTACGTCCCCCCGTCAGGCCAGGGGGAAAGAGACGTCCAGGGGACCATCTGGCAGATCGACCTGATACACAATATGGCCAGCCGCTATCCGGATACCTTCAAGATGGCGCTGACGGCTGACGACGTCGAGGACGCCCATGACGGGGGGAGGATCGGCTCCATCATAGGGATAGAAGGGGGTCACTTGATCAACAACTCCCTGGCCACCCTGCGCATATTCTACGAGCTTGGCGCCCGCTACATGACCCTGGCCCACTTCAAGAACACACCCTGGGCCGACTCGGCTACGGACACCCCCCGGGCCAATGGCCTGACCAATTTCGGCCGAGAGGTGGTGCGAGAGATGAACCGCCTGGGTATGCTGGTTGACCTCTCCCACGTATCGCCCGCGACCATGAACGACGCCCTGGACGTCACTGAGGCCCCGGTAATCTACAGCCACTCGTCGGCGCGTGCGCTCACCGACGTTCCCCGCAACGTGCCCGACGTGGTCCTCAAGCGGCTGCCCGGTAACGGCGGCGTCGTGATGGTGGCATTCGTTCCTTTCTTCGTTACCAAGGAGGAACCGAACTTCGTACCGCCACCGATGGCCGGAGCGAGTGAGGGCCCAGAAGCCGTGGTCGCGTCGCTCAAGCGGTGGTTGGAAGAGAACCCTCCGCCCCAGACCACTCTGGCCGACGTCGCCGACCACATCGACCATATCCGGGACGTCTCCGGTATCGACCACGTGGGTCTCGGGTCCGACTTCGACGGCATGCCCAGTCACGAAACGGTCCCGCAGGGACTCGAGGACGTGTCCAAATACCCGATGCTGGTCGCGGAGCTCGTGCGCCGGGGCTACAGCGACGAAGACGTCCTGAAGGTCATGGGAGGAAACGTCCTGCGTGTCATGCGCGGGGCCGAGGACGCTGCCAGCGACCTGCGGCAAGGGCGGCGGCCCTCCGAGGCGACGATCGAGGAACTGGACGGAGAGCGCCCGCCACCTTCAGCTGGATGACCTGGTGCCGCGACCCGTGGTGGGAGTCGTAGAACTCCCCGGAAGTGGCGAACGGGTTACCGGTCATCAGGAAGCAGCTGGGATTCAGCCGGCGCAGGGCGTCGATGTCCTGATGCCTCTTTGATGTCCGGTAGGAATCGCCTGTGAAGCCGCAGGCTCTCTGCTGCCAGGGCGGCCTTGAAGCCGTCCCCGTCGTCGTACCAGGGCTGCACGTTTCCGGCCGAGGTGCCGGTGGCGCCGGCGCCGGGCCCGGAGCGTTCGAGCAGAGTCACCGACACGCCCTGGAGGGCGAGTCGATATGCGATAGAACAGCCCACCACGCCGCCGCCGATAACCACTGCTGCTCCGGGGTCGCGTGCCATTCTTTCGTTCCTCTTGTCGGCCAAGCAAAAAGGAGTGGCCGAGGGACTATCGAGTCCTCTCTACCAACATGGACACCTATCACGACGGACAGCCGTAGTCATCATACCGCTGGTCCCAGGAGAAGCCATAAACGCCGATGAGGGAGGCAGCCGGACCCGTGGAGTGCGGATTCCCGTCCTAGAGGCCGGCGGTGTGATCCGATCGAACTTGAAGCTAGAGGATGAGCCAGCACTGCGTCAGGTTCTCACTGCGCTCGATGGCGCTAGGTGCGTTTACTGGGGGCCTGGCCGATCACAATACTTCCGGTGGCACGCTGCAAACATACACAGGAGCTGACCTGAAATCGGAATCTGTCAGCCAAAAACCCTCTGT
>JADFHV010000136.1 GCA_022566975.1 Chloroflexota bacterium | reverse complement strand
GATGCCCGGCCCGTGGGCACAAGGAAGAAGAGGTCCCATATGGCCAGCCTGCGAAAGCCGCCTACAAGCTCGGCCACGCGGGGCAGGTCTCTGTAGGTGCGTCGACTTACCACCGTGTTGATCTGCAGGGACAACCCCACGTCCAGAGCGTCGTCTATCCGGGCCAGCGTCCGGTCGAAGGAGCCGCGCACGCCCCTGAAGGCGTCGTGGACCTCGGGACCGGCGCCATCCAGGCTGAACGACAGCCGTGAGATGCCCATGTGTCTCAGCCTTTGTAAGACCTTACGGGTCACAAGCCCGGTAACGCTGGGCGACAGGGACATACGCAGCCCCAGTCCCATGCCGTACTCCAGCAGGTCGAAGACGTCCTTCCTCATGAACGGGTCGCCACCCGTGAGGATGACGATAGGGGGGCGCTCGGGGCTGGCAAGGTCATCCAGGAGTCGAAAGCCTTCCTGGGTGTTGAGCTCCAGCGGATTCCGAAAGGGTTGGGCGTCGGCGCGGCAGTGAAGGCACTTCAGCGCGCATGCCCTGGTGACCTCCCAGAAGACAACGAAGGGACCCTGGGAAAAGTCGGGCAGCGGGCCAAAATCCCCAGGAGGATGCTCTGCGGGTCCCGGTCTGGTCTCACGAACGGCCTGCTTCATACACCTGCGCCCTCCCCGACCTGCTGACGCTCCTCGTCAGTCAGATAGCAGGCTGGGTCCTCGCCCCACGGGTCTCCGGTGGCGGCATCTGCGCGAGCGCGAAGATTTCCGTTGCACTGCGGCAGGAACCGGCACTCGCGGCAGACCTGCGGGAGCAACGAATGACGTGCGCGGAGCTGCCTTAGCAGCGGTACGCTCTCGTCCTGCCAGATTTCGCTGAAAGGCCGCTCACGGACATTGCCAACCGACCTTGTACGCCAGAACTGGTCGGGATGGACGTAGCCCCTCTCGTCTATGCAGCCAATCCCCTTGCCCGCGCTGTTGCCGCCGTTCCGCGTGAGAAGGCGTTGTATCTCGGGGAGCCGCTCGGGCAGGTGCTCTCGCGCCCAAAGCAGGAGGTAGGCCCCGTCGGCGTGATTGTCCACCGTGAGCACCTCCAGCTCTTGCCCGTTCTCGTTGATTTCCCGGGTGCGCTGGAAGATTCGGCCCACTGCCTGCCGCCGCTGCTCGGCTCCCAGGTCGTTGGGCAGAAGCCTGCGCCCTCGACCGGCGTAGGCCAGGTGGTAGACGCACAGCCGAGGAATACCCTCCTGGACGACCATGGTGAAAATGTCGTCCAGCTCATCCACGTTGTGTCTGGTCATCGTGAAGCGGAGGCTCACGCGAAAGCCGGCGGCCTGGCAGCGCCGGATCCCGTCCAGGGCCTCCAGGAACGCCCCTGACTTGCCCCTGAACCGGTCGTTGGTGGACTCCATGCCGTCGAGGCTGATGCCCACCCGGTCTACGCCGGCATCCTTGAGGGATGACACCGCGTCCTCCGTCAGGAGCGTGCCGTTGGAGGAGAGCACCGGCTGGACCCCGGACGAAGCCGCCTGGCGCATTAGCTCGAATAGGTCTTCCCGTAGCAGCGGCTCGCCGCCGGAGAACAGGATCACGGGCACGCCGAAGCCGGCCAGGTCGCCAACTACACTCCGCGCCTCGTCGTGGGTCAACTCATTGGGGGCCTTGTGGTCGGTCGAGGCCGTGTAGCAGTGAACGCAGAGCAGGTTGCAACGTCTCGTAACGTTCCAGACGACGATCGGCCGGCGGTGTACACCGCTGGGAGCGGGTATGGACCGACGGTGGCGTGGGGCCTCCCCGTAGCGGAGGGCGTCGCCCGGAGTCGGGAGGCCGCACAGTAACCGCGTGACGTTTAGCACTGGACCGTTGGGTGACGTGCCGCCGCATCTGGACGGACGCGTATCATTGCCTGGCCCCCTTGGCCAGGGACGGCTGAGGGGGCCGCACGTCGGACCGTTGCCCGACGAAGTCCAGCACGTCCATCAAGTCGCGGAAGTACCGTTCCTCACCGGTCTGCACATGGTGGACCTTCCACCGCCACTCGCCGGACTCGCCACCGGCCGACTCCAGCCAGAGGCGTAGCACGAAGGAAACGCTTTCGGTCTGTCTTGTCGCTCCAGCCACCCCGGGCCTCCTCCAACCACTGTCGGAAGAATCAGACCATCCAGGAGTTACACGAGCGTTACAGAGCTCTAACGGGGGCGATCTGCGGAGGTTTCCCGGGTAGCCGGACGCCGCGCTCTCTCGTCGGGGCCGTGGGGAGCCGGGACAGAGGACTAAGGCCTGGGTCTATGCGGCCAGTATGGACCGGTGCAGGGCCTCCGTCTCAGGCGTGGGCTCCACGGCCAACTCCTCTAGGAGAATCCTGCGGCAGGCGTCGAACTGGCGGAGCGCCTCGTCTCGACGTCCTGCGTTCCAGAGGAGAAGCATCAGGTCACGGTGCACCTCCTCCCGCCCGTGGTCAACGCCGAGAGCGGCGCGGCAGCACTCAATCGCTTGATCCAACTCACCTTTCTCGCTGAGGAGAGAGCCCATCTGCTTCATGAGATCGACGTAGACCTCCTTCAGTCGCTCCCTCTCGAAGAGGCACCAGTCGCTAAAGGGCTCGTCCTCTATGTACTCCCCCTGGTAGAGAGCGGCCGCTTTCCCGCACTCCGCCAGGGCCTCCTTGGAGTTGCCTTGAGAGACGAGACTCGCGGCGCGTCGTGACCTCTGGACGAACTCCTCAGAGTCCGTCCAGACGATGTCCGACGGCTCCAGGTACACAAGGTCTCCCTGGCTCACGACGAAGGAGGACGCCTCTCCTCTCCCCAGGCCAGGTTCGAGGCCACGTCGGAGTGCATGCAGTACAACTCGCAGGTTGGCGCTGGCGCGGTCTGGATCCGCCTCAGGCCAGAGGACTTCCATCAGTGCTTCCCGAGGAACAGGTCTTCCTCGGTGGGCAACCAGGAACTTCAAGAGGCTGACCGCCTTCCACCGGTGGAACCGGTTTAATGGGATGGGCTGTTCGTCCAGGACGACCCTGAATGGGCCAAGACAGTAGACACGCAACCGGGCCGTCTGAGTGTCGGACTCTTCACCGGCCGCCCTCCACTCTTTGCCGAGAGCAACATATGCCCACCGAAGGTATGTGCCCAGCTGCGCTGCGACCGCGAACAGCACCCGCGTGGCTGTGGCTACGTCGAACCCCTCGTCCCGGCTTGCGATGCCCAGGGCCCCCAGGACTCGCCCCTCCGCGACGAGCGGGGCGCACAGATACGCGCCCGACTCCGCACCGGTCTCACCGCCGGGCCACGCTCCCACCGCCAGCAAGGGAAGGCGCGAGTGCGCGATGATGCCGGGAAAGCTCCCACCTACGAGGGAGGTGTGGAAGCTCTCCATCGTCCCCGCGGGGAGCCCCTGCGTCTCCCTTAGAGCAGGCTCCTGAGTCTCGGGGTCCAGCAAGAAGACCTCGCCTCCCTCAGCGGAGGTGGCTCGAAGGACGGCCTGCAGCGCAACCGTCAGGGCTTCCTTCAGGTCAGTGCCACTCGTTGCGACCGGGTATACCGCCTCGATGGCCTGCAGGACCTTGGACTCGGACTGCATAGTAGGGTCATTGGCCGGCTGGAGGAAACACAGGTTAGACGGCCCGTTACCTGGGGTGAGGCACCTCAGCAGGAGATGGTCCAGAAGCGCGCGCTTCCGGTCCGACCCGCTGAGCTTCAGGACCCTGGTATGGGCCCAGCCGGGCTGAGCGGAACCTCTGGCCAGGGGACATTCATCCCAACAGGCAAGGCCTGTTGCCGTGTCTACGAGGGAGACGACCTCGTAGCAAGGCCACCCACTGATGTCCGTAGCCGGCAGACGGAAGTCCTTTTCCACCGCCTGGTTCCATGCGAGGACGCGCATGTCGTCGTCCACCGCCAGCACCGCCCCGGGCATCCTGGCAACTACTTCGTCCAGCACTACGCTCTCACTCCTTGAGGACCATCTACTTTCGATTTTAGCACTATCTCCAGGCATGTAACGCCGGTGTAACGCGGCTATGGTCGCATGGTGCCATTGAGCGGCGAAGTTTCGCTTGGGGGTATTCAGCACGGGACCTGACCCACGAGGAGGTTGTGACTAATGGCCAGGCGTAACGATGGGAGGTCCGGATTCGTGTTTCCCGTTGCGACGGCCCTGGGATTCCCGGTGATTATCATCGGCGGGAAACTCATCCTGGGAGATGCGCTACCTCTGCAGGCGATGGCGGTCATGTTCGGTGCCTACGCCCTGGCCCTGGTCTGGGCCGCCATGGGCATGACGTTCGTTGACGAGGGGGCCCCCGCCAACCATGAGGTGGCCTCCGCCGCCCCGGCCCAGACACCGGGGCTGGAGCTCCTCTACACAGTGCCCCTCCAGATGGCGCCGGCGACCGTCGGAGTCGTCGGCGCTGCGGGTAGCTGCCCCTGGGGACTGGTGGTAGGCGATCGGCTCGAGGTCGACGCGCTCGGGCGCCTCTCGCGCCCGCTGTGCAAGACCGCCGTGGAAGCTCTGAGTGCCGCCCTACGGAGGTCCACCCCGGGAAGCGACTTCAATGCCCATGTGTCGTGCCGATGTCCATTGGCCGGGGGTCATCGGACGTTCGAGGTCGGAGCGCCCTCGGCCGCGCTATCGAAATAGAGGCGCGCCGAGTCCGGTCTCCACTCGGAGACGAACACCCTCCCCGGGGCCCTGCGACCGCGGCGGGCCACAATCGAGAGGAACATGATGGCTGAAGAAAAGACGGGACTCGGAAACCCGGTGGATGTGATGTACCTGATCCACAAGGCGCTGCGTGCCGAGGCTATCCGGGTTGAGACGCTGGCGCGGGAGTTGGGCCCGGGCGACAGTCTTCAACGGTTCAAGCTGGCGTTCAACACCTGGGTAACGGCGCTCGTCTACCACGCCGACCAGGAAGACCGGTATATGACAGGCCCGCTCAAGAAGTCCATTGAGTCTGGCCTCGCCGGTGCCGGGCGGGGCCCAGGGGCCCAGGAGGTGATTGGCTCCGGGTTGACAGACGAGATCAAGAGTGCCGTTGTGGCGCAGGAGGACGAGCTGCACGGCGAGCTCGTCGACACCATCGAGGACGTGCTGACGGTACTGAACGACGAAATAGGAAAGACGAGCCTGATCACCCGCACCAAGCAGCATCTGTACAGCCAGGTGGTGGCGCTGCGTATCGCTCAGGAGGACCACCTGGACACGGAGGAGGCCCTGATCGTCCCCATCGCTCGCGAGCAGCTCAGTCAGTGCCAGCAGATGGAGATGGCCAGGGCGATGCTTATCGACGCAGAGGCGCAGGACCCGCGATGGCCCGTAGAGTGGATAGCTCGGGACCTGCCCGCCCACGAGCGCAAGCTCATCGCCGATCTGGAGACGCGCCTCCAGGTGATGCCCGCCGCAGCCGACTGAAAGATGCGACGAGACGTCCTGCCCAACCTGCACATTAGTGTCGAAAGGAGACCCCATGACCGACGAGATCACCAGACTCGACAGCCCAATAGACGTGATGTACCTGATGCACAAGGCCTTTCGGGTCCAATCGGAGCGGACAGAGCACCTGGCCGCTCGGGCCCAGGATGGCAGCGACCTGGGCGAGTTCATGGACTCTTTCAACTTCTGGGTGCGGCAGCTGCTCTACCACGCCCAGACGGGTTCGGGCCAGATCACTTCAATTGGCCACTTCGCCTGGCGACGAGCAAGTCGATGGTAACCACTACCAGGAAGCTCTGAGGATGGAGGTTTGAGGACATCTGCTACCCATCCTAGAGCTGACGAGGGCTTCCCACGCTTTGTCACTGGCGACAAAGTGTGGGAAGACCTCGCATTTGCTCCAGGGACAATATACTTCCAATTGAATAGTTGTTTCCGTGGGTGGCTGTGTATGCAGTTACTACGGTAATTTCCCGAATGTGCCCTTTCGGAAAGTTCTACGCCTCGCCTAGTGTCTAGATCTAATGATTCGTATTCGGTCCCCACGCTGTTGTCTAGCTGGAATTTGAACTTTCCCTAGGAAGTAGCCAATACAAGCAGGTGTTAGAAATGCCCCGGGTAGGCGCAGTTAGGCTGGACCATATCTGTGGCAGCGCTGCCACAAAGGAGTTCTATAGTGACATCAGTTAGAATTGGGCCGCCAGTCTATCTGAAGCTATGAGGGAAGGAAGTTGCCCCCAAGGATGGCGCCTGCGATGGCCTCTAGGCGTCACGAACTCGAG
>JADFHV010000135.1 GCA_022566975.1 Chloroflexota bacterium | reverse complement strand
ATGAGCTTAGCAGAACCCCCCCCTTGGCAAAATCCGAAAGGCCAGGGCAGCCACCGCGCATTTTGGGGACTGCCCTGACCAAACTTATCAAAGCATAATGACTTTATATCGACGGAGGGAGGTGAGTGATATCAGGAAATCATAGTTCACACGACCGGGAGTTTGTAATGGTCGATGCTGAGATGAATCGTTGAAGGAGTATAAGGAGTATTTAAGGAAAGAGGAGAGAACGCCATGAGTATTATCAAGAAACGCTGGTACAGCCTGAGTCTACTGCTTATCGTCGCGATGGCACTCACTGCCTGCCAGGCAGCGGAGCCGGAGACCGTGTACGTCCCGCCCGACCCGCGCATGGTCCGCGAGGCGGCATCAGACAGTTCTTCGGCGGATTCACCACCCGCAAATCCGGTCCCGGGCTTACCCACGACGTAGATGTTGAAGTGCGACTGGGTGAAGACCGCAAACCCTTCCTGTACGTCTGAGATGAGTTCCCACGCGCCGGCCAGCGGCGAACTCATAAGAAGCTCCTCATCCTGTCGGATAGCCATATCATCCCCATACGTCCCGAGGAAGTCAAGGCCCGGACACGGCCTCTTCACGGGCACCTGGCAAGCCTCTACACCACCCGGCGGAGGCCGAGCCTCTGTCCTTGACCCGTCTATCGGCGGTTCCTATAATTGGGACGCTCCAAACGCGCAAGGAGGCGGTCGTATGCCCGAGAAGTCGCTGCCAATCATCCCCACCACGGTCATCGGCAGCTACGCGACTCCCAGCTGGCTCTGGACTGCTCGAGACGAGATTGAGAAGGGCAACTACGGCCCGACGGACGTCAAGGAGACCTACGACGACGCCGTCAACATGGCCATTATGGACCAGGAGCGCGCGGGCATAGACATCATCAGCGACGGCGAGATGCGTCGCTGGTACTTCGTCCAGAGTTTCTACAAGCTGATGACAGGGATCGAGCGCGATCCTCCCCTCCGCAAAGTCGGCCTCGACGGCTACGACACGCCGCCCAGGTACCACACCGTCGATAAGGTGACGCTGCCCCAGGGTCTTGGAATCGTCGAGGAGTTTCAGTACGCGCGGACGCGCACCGAGAGACCGCTGAAGGCAACCTGTCCCGGTGCTCTGACGCTAACCATGCACATACGGCCCAGGGAGGGGTACAAGGACCGGCTGGAGCTGGCGTGGGAGTTTGCCCGGCTCATCAACAAGGAGTTGAAGGCGCTGGTCGAGGTCGGTGCCGACTTCATCCAGCTGGACGAGCCCTCCTATGCCGTCATCCCAGGCACGGTCAAGGACTGGGTAGAGCTCTACAACGCGTGCGTGGAGGGCGTAGACGCCAAGCTGGCGCTGCACGTCTGCTTCGGAAACCTGACGAGCCGGCCTCGGGGCAAACGAATGTACGGGTGGATGTTCCCAGAGCTGTTAGAGGCCAACGCCGAGCAGCTCGTGTTCGAGTTCGCCAACCGAGAGATGCGCGAGAGCGACCTCTGGAAGGAGCACTCGATAGACAGAGAACTGGGCGCAGGTGTCGTAGACATCAAGTCTTTCTATGTCGAGACCCCCGAGGACGTTGCCGAGCGCATTCGAGAGTTCCTGAAGTACGTTCCTCCCGAGAAGCTCTACGTCAGTCCTGACTGCGGTTTCTTCCAGCTCCCCAGGTGGCTCTCGTACCTGAAGCTGGAGGCCCTGGTGAAAGGCACTCAGATCGTCCGGCGGGAGCTCGGGGCCGACTAGCTATGCGCCCTCTGTCCCACATCACCGTGGTTGACCTGACCGTGAACCTGCCCGGGCCCTTCTGCTCGATGACCCTGGCCGACCTGGGCGCCCGCGTGATCAAGGTGGAGCCGCCCTCCGGAGACCCACTCCGCCGCAGCGCTTCCGGGATGTGGGCGGCCCTGAATCGTGGAAAGGAGAGCATCGTCCTCGACCTGAAGACCAGGGCGGACCGGGAGACGCTGGCGGCGCTGGCAAAGGCCGCCGACGTGGTGCTGGAGGGATGGCGTCCGGGTGTCGCCGAGCGGCTCGGGGCCGATCACGCCACCCTGTCACAAGGACACGGGTCGCTCGTCTATTGCTCGATATCCGGCTTCGGCCAGGACGGACCCTGGCGAGACCGGCCCGGCCACGACGTCAACTACCTCGCCCTCGCCGGCTATCTGGGGGTCCAGTCGATCATCGAGGGGCGGCCGTGGCCGCCGCCGGTTCTCGTGTCGGACCTGGCGTCGGGCCTCTATGCGGCCATAATGGTACTGGCGGCCCTCAACGGCAGAGAGCGGTCCGGCGAAGGGACATTCATTGATCTCTCCATGACCGAAGCGGCGCTATCGCTCCTCGGTCCGGACATAGGACAGATTGGCCGGGGGCCAGACGAGTCCCCCAACATCACATCCATACCGCACTACGGCCTTTTCCGGTGTGCCGACGGGCGCTGGTTCAGCCTGGGCATCGTGCACGAAGACCACTTCTGGGCCCGTTTCTGCACCGGCGCCGGGCTGGACGACCTGGCCGGGCTGAAGTTCAGCGAGCGTATGGCCCAGCGGGACCAGATCGTCGAGCGGCTCGAGACGGTCTTTCGCGGCCTAACGGCGGAGGAGTGGGAGCGGCGTCTCGAGAAACATGACGTTCCGGGCGCCGTGGTCGTCGGGCTGGAGCAGGTCTTGGACTCGCCCCAGCTGATCTCGCGGGGAGTATTCTCGGATATCGGGCCAGACCGATTCGTCGCCCAGCCGGCGCGATTTTCAGGGAAGCGCCCCGGCCCCAAGGGCGGTCCTCCAGAGCTTGACGAGCACGGCTCGTCCCTCAAGAACGAGCTCGGGAGCACACCGGCCACGGCGGCGCAGGCGTCAAGGGACGTCTAGCTTTCTGTCAGCGTTGAGATGCGGGCTGACGCGAGCCCAAATACCCCCCTCTCTAACTCTCCCCCGTTCGACGGGGGAGAGGATAAGACCTCTTCCCCCTCAGGGGGAAGATTGAGAAGGGGGTGATAGCGGCCAGTGCGGACGCGGTCGGCACGTAACAGGAGAAATCAGTGGACCAGGCTTATCTGATCGGCGACTATCACGAGACCTACCGTAGCTTCAAGCTGACGGTGCCGGAACGCTACAACTGGGCCTACGAGGTATTCGACCGGTGGGCCCAGGACCCGTCCAAGGTCGCAATGGTCTGGGTGGGGAACGACGGTAGATCGAGAGAGGTCACCTTTCGCCGGTTCAGCGAGCGTTCGCAGCGCGCCGCCAATGTCCTGACGGGGCTCGGGCTCCTACCCGGTGACCACGCCTTCATAATGCTGCCTCGCATCGTCGAGTGGTGGGAGCTGATACTGGGCTGCATACGGGCGCGGGTCGTCTCGGTGCCTGGAACCACACTGCTAACGTCAAAGGACATCTCGTACCGCATCAACTTCGCCGGCGTCAAGGTAGCCATCACCGACCCGGAGAACCTGGAAAAGTTCGAGGCCGTGCGAGACGAGTGCCCCACCCTGGAGAAGATCGTCGTCGTGGGCGATGTCCCGGGCCTCGACAGCTACGAAGACCTCCTGAAATCGGCGTCCCCTACACTGCCCAACCCCAACAACCTGTCCAGCGACCCCCTCATGGGCTACTTCACCTCGGGCACCACCGGCTACCCGAAGATGGTGATTAACACCCACGTATCCTATCCCCTCGGACACATCGTCACCGGAAAGTTCTGGCTGGACCACAGGCCCACCGACCTGCACTGGACCCTGTCAGATACGGGGTGGGCGCAGGCGGCCTGGACATGCCTGTTCGGGCCCTGGAACATGGGCGCCGCCCTGTTCATTTGGGACACCCGTGAAAGGTTCGACGCGGGGGCGACGCTTCGCATCTTCGAGACATACCCGATAACGACCTTTTTCTCCCCACCCACCGCCTACCGCATGATGGTCCAGGAGGACCTTGGCCGGTTCAAGCCCCTGGCGCTACGCCACTGCGTCGGCGCCGGCGAGGCGGTCAACCCCGACCTGATCGACGCGTGGCGCGAGGGCACGGGCCATCACATCTGGGAGGGCTACGGCCAGACGGAGACCACCCTGTGTGTGGCCACGTTCCCCGGCATGGCGGCGAAGCCGGGCTCCATGGGCGTCGTCGCTCCGGGCTTCGAGGTGGCCATCGTCGATGAGCACGGAAACGAGCTCCCCAGCGGAGACGAAGGCGAGGTGGCCATTCGCGTGCGTCCGGAGAGACCCGTGGGCCTGTTCGACGGCTACTGGAACAACCCGGAGGCCAACGCCAACTCCTTCCGCGGCGACTGGTACTACACGGGTGACCGCGCGTCACAGGACGGCGACGGCTACTTCTGGTTCGTCGGCCGAGCCGACGACGTGATCATCAGCGCGTCATACCGGATCGGGCCCTTCGAGGTCGAGTCCGCCCTGGCCGACCACGAAGCGGTGGCCGAGACGGCCGTCGTCGCCAGTCCCGACCGGGTCCGAGGGAACATCGTCAAGGCGTTCGTCGTGCTCGCCCCCGGCTACAGGCCCTCGGACGAGCTCGTAAAAAACATGCAGGCCCACGTCAGGCGCGTCACCGCGCCGTACAAGTACCCGCGCGAGATCGAGTTCATCGGCGAGCTGCCCAAGACCATCAGCGGCAAGATCCGCCGCACCGAGCTCCGCGACCGGGAGGTCCAAAATAAGGCCGGAGCGAGGTAAGACGCTAGCTTACCGTTCGTGGTGACGACGTGTACGCGAATCCAGCTGAGCCACCGGCCCTAACTTTAACGCCCGAGCGGCCCCTGGTCCCGACTCGTACCGCTAGAGCCCCGTTTCACAGCTCCTGACGGAGGAGTTATCGGGGTATCACCGTCGTCCATCGTTGACGATCGCTGGCCTGCTGTGCACAAGTGTCAAGTCCAACGCCCTTCATCAGATATTGTGGGCCACCCGCATCTCTGCCCGGTCCCTCTTCGACCGTGATGCACATCTGAGGAAACGCTTCCAACGCGATTTCGCCTGAGTCTTGCAGTGTCCAGGTCTGGAGCTCCGCCTCGGTACATCCCGCCAGGAGCAGCCGAGCCCCGATCGAGGTGTTCTCGGCCTGCAGGCACAGCTGATAGTGAGGCATGCGTAACACACCGTTCCCGAGAGCGACCACGTCAAACCGTCCGTCCTGGTTCCATATCCCGTGCTTACAGGTATGCATCTGCAGCGGACTCTCTATTCGTACGCCCGACATGTGACCTGGGATATCCAAACAGTAGCCCCGTGCTTCGTCAAGCGGCGCGATCACCCGCAGGAACACACCTTGCTCGCTCACCTGCTCCGATTCTGCCACCTCAGGCGTGACTACATCCTGTGTAACCGCGGGACTCGTTGAATCCTGTTCGTTCGAATTCGTACAGGCCCCGACAAGTACCAACGCTGCGAGGGTTGTAACCAATATAGCGACGATCTGCTTAAACAGTACGTCTAAGTGATTACTCAGCAAGCTATATCCTATTGCATCAGGCGGGCAGAATCCGGCGCACCAAAATAAATTGTTTGGATCGGTTACGGGGAGATGCGAACTCCCCGGAATCATAATCCGCTGGGCCTGCTCGCCACCCGAACCAAATTGACCTTTACTACTTTCGTTCGAGGTCAGGCCAAGCCCACCCAAACGATCTCCTACGCCTGGACCGGCCCGTCTTGTATGTTCAACGTTGCGGCAAAGACATCCCGCTCGGATTCCGTTGGAACCGACGTGCTCGGTCGGGCTATCAGCCACCTGGTTGTTGGGATTCTACCAGGGCTTCCAAACTGCTCACCCTGGCGCTAGTCAAGGAACTCGCTAATCCCTGAAATCCTGTCGGCACCGTACCAGGCGGCTACGCCCCCAGAATCGCCCGTCGCGACAGCGCCCGCACAATCAGGGGCGCATGCCGGCACCGTCGATATGGCCACCGACTCGTACAACAGGTGACGGACTTGGTTGCTGAGCCTGAGCCATCAGGTTCTGAGCCATTGGGTCAGAAAGAAATACGATTCGGTAGCAGTATCCTGGGACATTGCGACCTCTAATCATGCTTGGGAGCGGCGCTATCGTGGGGGTTATCCTACCCGGATTATGTGCACCGCGGACACGCCACGCCTCGTCTTGTATCAGGCGGTCTTTTCGCCTAGTATTGGGCCACCCGAAGCGCGGCAAGATGGAATTTGAAAGTTATTCGCCAGACGAAGCCCTGGACTGGCATGTGCGGATGGGTACGCAGA
>JADFHV010000134.1 GCA_022566975.1 Chloroflexota bacterium | reverse complement strand
GCGCTAGAGTCGCCCCTCAACCCCAGATTCCTCGTCGCCCCCGACGTGCTCCCCACTCGTCGGTCCGTCCGGGCTCCTCGGAATGACAACGGCCTACCGTCTCCGTAGGGGCGTCCCGACGCGTCGGGATGCGCCCACTCCCGTAGGGCAGACACGCAGGTCTGCCCTACGAAGAGTACTGCTCGGGGGGTGGCTGCGGATACGACTCGGATCTCAGCGGGGCGACCAGAACGCCATGAAACCGTCGGCGATGACGTCCGCGGCCGGAATCGGACCTGCATCGGCGACTACGATCTGTGGCGGCTGCTGCCGCCTCGTCGAAGCGGACACTCCCTCCGTGTAGAGCACACCCGAGAAGACCAGAGAGGCGCTGTCCGGCGACCAGGGCGAGTGGGAGTTGGCGAACTGGTCAAAGAAACGGAGCACGGTTGCCTGGGCCCCCGATGGAATGAAATCGGCTATTGCCCAGCGTTCGCCCTTTCTGGCGTCCAGTACCATCCACCGAAGGAAACCGTCTTCTTCTCCCTCGGTCACGTAGGCGAGCCTCGAGCCGTCCGGCGACCAGAAGAATGCCATCACTGGTTCATCGACCCTCATCGCCTGAGGTAGGCCGCCGCGGGAAAAGAACCGGATGCCCCCGTATACCAGGCCACCGGGGAGGTCCGAGTGCGCCACCGCCAGCAGCTCGCCGTCTGGAGACCAGAGGAAGGCTGCCTCCCCAGGGGTCTCCTCCAGCAATCTGAAGTCCAGGGTGATCGCATCAGACGTGTACAGCCCGCTGGAGCCGTCGGCATCTTGCGACACGAGTAGCATCTGGCTATCGGAGGGTGACCACGTCGGCGCGCGATAGTTGATCGCCCTCGCACCCAGGTTCGTGATGGACATCGGTCCGTTCTGCACGTCGATCAGGTAGTGGTCCGCGCCACCATGTACGAGCAGCTGTGTCGAGTCGGGCGACCACGAGGCGTAGAGGGGTGCGCCCCTGAGCACGACCGTCGCATCGCTGTCGGTCCTGATGTCGGTCACGAACAGTGTGAGCCCAAGGGAGACACTGGCCATGAACGCCAGCTGGGTGCCGTCAGGGGACCAGTACGGGTAGTGGGGCATCTCTGGGAGTATGGGGCCCATTCCGGGCTCGTTGGCGTATATGACCCGCGTTTCGTTGCCTTCCACACTGTAGACGAATAGGGCAAGGGCTTCGGTACCGTCCAGCCTCAGCGTGCTCCCGGAGAAGGCGATGCGGCTCATATCGGGGGACCATAGGGGCCATGCGAAGAAGCCGTCATCGGGGGTGATGGTCCACGTCATCGACCCGTCGGGTTCGGTGATGACGATCTGACCATCAAAGGTGTTGTAGACGATCAGGTCGGAGGTTGGAATCGGCGAGGTGTCGTCGTCCCGGCCACCCTTGTCGGACGCCTGTGCGGTGGCTGTACCAGCGTCGGCGGGCTTGCTCTCCTGAGGCTGCGGAGTTGGCTCCTCGTCGCGGCTTTCGGCTTCAGCGGTCGCCACGCTGGGGGTAGAGCTCTGCAAGCTCGTCGGTCGCTCGGTCGGCGAGGCCGTTGCCAACGATGTGTCATCGTCATCGCCGCACGCCGCTACTACGGCGATGACCCCGATCATCGCGGACAGGAGGACAGCAAGAGGCACGAGCCGGGCCGGTCTGCTCATTTCACCTACTGGAAATCGTCATTAACTGGTCATACGCCCCCGTGAGGTCTGCGGTTTCTCATCTGACCGCAGCCCAGGTCAGGTCGTAGCCCTCGGCTGGCCCGTTCAGGAGGGCCGCTATTGATGGGCACTCTCCACTTCAAAGTTATCACATATGAGTGTGCCCCAGCGCTTCCGATATAATCTGCCCATGCTGCGCGCTCTTACTCGTCCGGTGTTCGCTGTCCTCGTCGTCGCGCTGGTGGCGGCCTGCGGGGAGTCCGAGCCAACGCCCACGCGCGCCACCATACCTCCCAGCCCCACGGCGGTCGCGACGCCAACAGCGTCGCCCATTCCGGCCGCAACTGGTACCGCCACGCGCCTCCCCATCGCGACCGCCACCGCCACGCTCTTTCCCACAGCGACCGCCACCATGGCTCCGACGGCGACCGTTACGCCGACCCCGAGCCCCAGTCCAACGGCCACGCCGGAGCCGACACCGACAGCCACGGCGACATCAACGCCGGAGCCGACTGAGACGCCGACACCTTCGCCGGTGCTCACCTCGGCCGAGGTGCTGGAGCTGCTACGGCCGTCCGTGGTCCGCGTGTCGGTCGAGGTTGCGCCTCTTATCAAGCTGGTGGGAACGGGGGTGGTCATCGACGAAGAGGGCTACCTGCTCACTAGCTATCAGCTCGTCAAGGATGCCGAGTCCGTGGAGGTAACTCTACCCACCGGCGAAACTCTGACGGGCGAGGTCATCGGTCGTGACCGTGTGACCGGCGTGGCGGTCGTCCGCGTGGAAGCCCATGGGCTGGTGCCGGCGCCGTTCAGCGACCCCGCGGTGGCTGTCGGCGACACGGTGGTCTCCGTTGGCTACGACTTCGAGGGGGATGAGCCGTTGACGAGCGAGGGTGTCGTGACGCTGACCGATGGCTCCTACGTAGCGCACCTTCAGATCATCATCGTCGATATCATCGAGTCTGAGGCGGTCGTGTCTCTGGGTGGAAGGGGCGGCCCGCTGGTGAGCAGCAGGGGAGAGGTCGTGGGGATCAACCTCGCTAACGCGGTGGTGCCGCGCGTGGGCGTTGCCGTCGAGATCGACGTGGCGCGGGAAGTCGCCGCCCAGATGATCGAGTTTGGCTACGTCCAGAGGAGCTTTCTTGGCGTCGTGCCCCTCAATAACGGTCCGTCTCTGGCCAACATCCTGAATCTGGCTACGACGACCGGGATGGTGGTGGTGGATGTGTTGCCTGATACAGGGGCGGAAGAAGCCGGGCTGGCAGACGACGACGTAATCGTTCAGATGAACGACGATCCCATCGCCAATACCGGGGACCTGGCCAGGTTCCTGATGCGCCATCCCCCGGGCGAGGCCGTGCTGGTGACCTACTACCGCGGCGAGGAGAAGCTGACCGTCGAGCTGGTGCTTGGAGAGCGGCCCGAGCGGTTCCGGTAGCGCTGCGGAGGCTACCGCTCGTACCCCCAGAGCGGCCGGGTGCCGGTATCGACGCCGCCGTCTACCACCAGCGTCTGTCCGGTAACCCATCCGGCCTCGTCCGAGGCCAGGTAAAGGGCGGCGTAGGCGATGTCCTGGGGGTGGCCTGTCCTGCTCAGGGTCGGGGTAGCAGGAGTGACCCTTCCGTCTCCGAGCCGGCCCCGGAACAGGCCCGCGGCTATGCAGTTGACCCGAATATTGTCCTCGTAGAACTCGCGTGCCAGGTTCTGGGAGAGCCCTATCACGCCGCCCTTGGCCGCGCCATACGCCGGGTTGCCCTCTTGGCGGACGCTGAAGCTCGCGGCGACGGTGACGATAGCCCCTCCTCCCTGCTCCTTCATGACCGGCCGGACCGCCTGCGCCAGGTTGTAGAGGCTGTTGAGCATGTTGCTCACGGTGCTGTTCCAGAAGGCCTCGTCCACGTCGGTGAAGCTCCGGGCCGGGTCGAAGTTGCCTCCCGCGGCGGAGTAGAGGATATCGAGGCGCCCATAGCGCTCCACAGCCTCCTTGATCACACGCTCGGCCTCCGATTTCACCGATACGTCCGCCCTAAGCGCGGTCGCGCGTCCACCCAGGGACTGGATGCGGGCGACGGTCTCGTCCAGCTTCTCCTGCCCGCGGGCCGTGACCGCGACCTGAGCGCCCTCCTGGGCGAAGAGGGTCGCGGTGGCCCTGCCCATGCCCTGGCCCACACCCGATAGCATGGCAACCTTGCCCTGTAATCGCATTCGTTCCTCCTAAAGTCGTGCCCACGCAGTCTACAGAGTATAGCCACGTTCCGATATGATACGCCAAGCCCCAGGAGACACGGGAGGCAGCTATGGCAATGGAGAGAGCGGACTATCTGATCACAGGAGGACTGGTTGTCAGCGGTGGCAAGATCTCCAGGCAAGACATTCTGGTCCGGGGAGAGACCATACAGGAGGTGGGGCCGGAGCTCTCTGACAGGTCGGCGACTCGGACTATAGACGCCGCGGGCAAGTACGTGCTGCCCGGGGCCGTGGACGCTCACAACCATCCCGTCAACACCGACAGGATAGACACCTTCTCCGTGAGCGCGGCTTTCGGCGGCATCACCACGGTAATACCGTTCATCCGCAACCTGCGCGATCGAGGCATCGAGGGCACCACCTCCGACGCGATCAGGGCGTTCATCGAGGAGGGCGAGCGGTCCTCGCACCTGGACTTCGGGGTCCACGCCATCTTGGTTGGCGACGACGACGTAGACGGCCAGGTGCCGGAGCTGATACGCATGGGCGTCATCTCGTTCAAGATGTTCATGACCTATCCCCGTCGGGGGATGATGATGCCCGACGACAAGATGCTCCGGGCCATGGCGCTGGCGTCGCAGGACGGCGGCGTCGCGATGGTCCACGCGGAGAACGGCTACTGCATCGACTATCTGGCGGACAGGTTCACCGCAGAGGGCAAGACGTCACCCGAGTACTACGCGCTGTCGCAGCCAAGAGTCCTGGAGGTCGAGGCGGCCACCCGCGCGGCCAGCTACGCGTCCGTCTCGGACTGTCCGCTCTACATCGTCCACCTGAGCGCCAGAGAGGTGCTGGACGTACTGGCCCGGTTCAAGGGCGACGGCCTCCGGCTCTATGGGGAGACCTGCCCTCAGTACCTGGACCTCACGAACCAGGTGGTGCTGGACTTCGGGGCGCTGGCCAAGATAGGGCCTCCCCTCCGGGAGCGGGAGGACAACGAGGCCATGTGGCGCGGGATCGCGGACCACCTGATCGACACTATCGGCAGCGACTTCGTCGGGTTCAACAAGGCGCAGAAGTTCTCGGGAGGCCGGAGTCTCGGCGCGATTCAGGACCAGGCAGACGTGGACGAGTCAGCGAGCATCTTCGAGGCCAGCTTCGGAGGCAACTGGGCGGAGCAGATGCTGCCGGTCGTCTATGAGGAGGGGGTCAATCGCGGGCGGATCACGCTGTGCCGCCTGGTCCAGGTGATGTGCGAGAACCCGGCGAAGATCTTCGGCCTTTACCCAAGGAAGGGCTGCCTCCAGGCCGGCTCCGATGCCGACATTGTGCTCTTCGACCCATCGCTCAGGCACACGTTGAGCGCCGAGGCCCAGCACTGCAAGTCGGACTTCACCATGTTCGAGGGCAAGGAGGTCCTGGGCAAGCCGGTGTTCTCCATGCAGCGCGGCGAGATCGTGATAGAGGACGGCGAGTTGAGGCGCCCCGCCGGACGGGCCAGGTTTCTCCCGGGCAACAGCGAGCAGGCGGCCTACGCCCCGAACGGCCACCGGGTAGAATAGGGACCCGACTCAAGGCCCGGCCCCTCGCATGTGCCCCTGTAGCCTGAGCCCCAGCCGGTAGGATAAGCGGACCATGGCGATGACCAGCGAACAGATCGATGAGTTCCTCCATAGGACGCTGGTGGGGGTAATCAGCACGGTCGATTCGGTCGGCCGACCTCGCTCCGCTCCGATCTGGTTTACCTGGGAGGAAGGGGCTGCCTACATGTTCACGGGGCGCACGACCCTGAAGTGGCGCAACATCATGCGTAAGCCGTACGCGTCGTTCTGTGTCGACTGGCGGGAGCCGCCTTACGCGTCCGTGATCATGCACGGGCCGGTCGAGGAGGTGAGCCGCCCGCTGTACGATCTTGTGCTGGGAATGGCGCTGAGGTACTACGGCGAAGAGAAAGGGCGGGCCTTCGCCGAAGGGTACCGGGACGAGCCCAAGAGCGGCGTCGTATTCAGACTCGTGCCGAGGCACGTAGCCTCGTTCACGAGCGACGACTAGTGTTCTGCCACGCGTACTACCCAGGCTTCGAGGCGTCCTCAGACCCCCTCTCTAACTCTCCCCCGCGTAGCCGGGGGAGAGGATAATACCTCTTCCCCCTTGAGGGGGAAGATTGAGATGGGGGGGGAAGCGCTACGTATCACAACAGTGTTGACTAAGCACTAGCATCATGCGCGAGGAAGGAACAGCTTCAAGATGGTCAGACTCCAAGAACAGGACATTGAAAGGATCAGGTCCACGGCCGCGGGCCTGGTCGACAAGTACCACCTGCCGGGCATGTCCGTCGGCGTCGTCTCCGGCGACGACCTGGTCTACGCCGAGGGGTTCGGGTTC
>JADFHV010000133.1 GCA_022566975.1 Chloroflexota bacterium | reverse complement strand
GACGGCCCGGCTGTGCTCGGCCTTTGGCATGAAGGTCATTGCGGTGGACCCTCGCCAGTCCTTGCCCATAACCGGAGTTGCCGAGTTGGTGCGGCCCGATGCCCTGCTGGAGGTGCTTCCCCGGGCCGATTTTGTCTTGGTGACGGTGCCAGAAACGCCGGAGACCCAGGGAATGTTCGCGGCCGCCCAGTTCCGGGCGATGAAAAGCAGCGCCTTCTTCATCAACATCGGCCGCGGGGCCACGGTGATTCTCGATGACCTGGTCGAGGCCCTGAGGGCGGGAGAGCTGGCCGGGGCCGGCCTGGACGTGTTCCAAGTGGAGCCATTGCCGGCGGGGCACCCCCTTTGGACCATGCCCGGAGTATTGATCACGCCCCACGTGGCGGGTAACGGCCCCTACCTGGACGAACGCCGCAGCGAGCTTTTCATCGACAACTGTAAAAGGTTCAACGAGGGCAGAGAGCTGAGGAACGTGGTAGACAAGGCCGACTGGTTCTGAAGGGTATTGTGGGTCTTTCGACCCATGACCTAGGGGCACCCCGACTGGTCGGGGTGCCCCTACTAAACTAAACAACCTGCCGCTCCAGGCGGCTACTTCCCCTCAAGGATGAAGTCGGCGATGCGCTCGCCGATCATGATGGTGGTCACGTTGGTGTTGGCCCGGATGCAGTCGGGCATGATGGAGGCGTCCACCACCCGGAGCCCTTCGAGACCGTGCACTTTGCCATGCTGGTCTACGACCGCCATCGGGTCGGACGCCGGGCCCATCTTGCAGGTGCACGAGATGTGCTGCCCTGTGGTGGCCTCGCGCATCAGCCAATCGTCCAGGGCGTCGTCGGAGACCAGGTCGGAATCCAGGGGCTCGATCCGCTCCTCGATGATCTTCTGGAAGTCCTCGTGTTCCCCCAGCTCCAGGGCCAGGTGGACTCCCTCGCGCAATCGCTGGCGGTCGAAGGGCTCCTCTAGGTAGTTGAAGTCCAGGAGCGGCTGGACGTTGGCGTCCCTGGACATCAGCCTCAGCTCGCCCGACCCGAGGGCCAGGTACAGGCCGACGATGATACGTATCCCCAGTGGTTCCATCCGGCTTCCCCCGAGGTTGACCCTCTGCGTCGCATAGGACTGCATCACCATTATCATGTCGTTACGCAGGTCAGACCCCTCGGCCGTATAGCGCAGTGTGAGCTGGCCCCTGGGCGCGAACCCGTCGAGCTCGAACCCCTCCCTGGTGCGCCAGGTCACGTATATGATTGGGTGGTCCCTTAGGTTCTGCCCGACGCCTGGAAGGCCGGCTACGACCGGGATTCCCAGGCTCTGAAGATGGTCCGGAGGGCCGACACCTGACAGCAGGAGGAGCTGTGGTGAGCCGATGGCGCCGGCGCTCAGCACGATCTCCTCGCCTTCGACTGTGAACCTCTCGTCGCCACTCTCGACCTCTACCCCTGTAGCGCGTTTTCCGTCGAACAGGATGCGGTGGGTCATGCAGCTGGGGCGGATGGTAAGGTTCACCCGGTGCCGCGCCATGTTCAGGTAACCAAGCGCGGTACTCCACCGGATGCCGTTGGGGTTGTTGTATGGTGTCGGGCTTACGCCGGTGGAGTCCGGGTCATTGAGATCGGCGGCCCGCGGGAACCCATGGGCCGTGCAGGCGTTGTGGAAGGCCGTCTGCGCCGGGAGCCACTCCTCCGGTTTGAAGCGCCGGGCGATGATAGGCCCATCGGTGCCGTGGAAGTCGTCGTGAAAATCGGTGTCGGCCTCCAGCTTGCGAAAGAAGGGCAGCAGCTTCTCGAATGCCCACTCATCGTTACCCAGGGAGGCCCAGGCGTCGTAGTCCTCCGGGACCCCTCGAATGAACATCTGGCCGTTGATGGCACTGGAGCCGCCGGTGACCCTGCCCCTGGGGACCAGCATGGGCTCCGCCTTGTCGGTCGCCCTTCCCGTGAACTGCCAGTTGTGGTCGCTGGTCATGATGTCTGTCGCGGTGGCGTAACCGAACTTCACCTCGTCGGGGAGGCGGTCGAACTCCGGGTAGTCCGGGCCCGCCTCCAAGAGGAGGACCGAGCGGCGTGGGTCCTCGGACAGCCGGGTCGCGAGCGCAGCGCCCGCCGAGCCTGACCCGACGACTATGGCATCGTATTTCATGGCCAACCTGGGATGTGTCGGGGATGGACGACCGCGAGGATAGTATAGGGCCGAGGCGACGCCGTCAACGGACGCGGCCTCGCCCTGCCATCCAGGTAGGGTGGGTTTGAGACCGCCCTCGAAGAAGGAGCTCTATCGTCGGCTAAGAATCGAGGGCAGGTGGGAACACCTGCCCCTACGAAGAAGACAGGAGCTCCTCGCGCAGCCGGCGAATGGCCGTGTCCAACTCCTGGTCGTCGAGGTTGAAGGGGTCCACAGCCAGCTCATCGGGATTGCCCAGGGAGTGGAGGAAGACCGGCGGGTCTCCCTTGGCCATGTTGGCGAGCACATCGTCGCGGCTGGGCCCCACCCAGTCCGGGGTGAAGGTGATCCCGGCGTGGGGAACGAGGTAGTTCCACTCGTCGTGCTCGACGCTGACCCGCAGGCCGGGGACCTCTATGAGAGCGTCCACCACCCGCTGGCACATCTGGCTGAAGCGCCGGTTCTCCGCGTCCTCGTCCTCGTCCACGAACAGCCGTAGAGCGGTGGTGATTCCGACGATCTCCTCCTTGGCTACCTTCATCCCCCGGCCGATGAACTGGTGCGGACTGGCATTGGCGGCGGCGGCATCGATCAGGTCGGCCCGGCCACACAAGATTCCCGTGCCCTGCGGGCCCCGCACCGCCTTCCCGCCGCTGTAGATGACCATGTCGGCTCCCTCCGCGATGAACCGACGCAGGTTGGCCCTGGGTGGGAGGAACGATGCCGCGTCGACAATGACGGGGACGCCGCGGGCGTGGGCCATCTCGACTACCTGCTCCAGGGGTAGGGCACGTCGGGAGACGAATGGGGAGAAGAGGTAAGCCACCGCCGCGGTCTGATCGGTAAAGGCGGCCTCGAGCTGCCACGGCTGGCAGCGACGCCCGTCGCCGATCTCCACCAGCGTCGCCCCCACCGAACGATAGCACTGGTCGTAAGCGAAGCGATGGCTCCTGTGGATGATGATCTCGCTCCTGAGCCCGGTTGTATCGGGGAGCTGGTCCATCTTGATGGGGTCCGACCCGGCGATGCACGCCGCAGCCTGCAACACGAGGCCCCCGGCGGCACCGCTGGCCACGAACCCCGCCTCCGCGCCGGTGAGCTCCGCGATGACCTTGCCGGCCGCCTTGTTCAGCTCGTCGATCTGGACCATGACGGTGGAGGCCTTGTTCATCACCTCCATCACCTCTGGGCGCAGCTTGCTTCCGCCGTAGGCAGTGGTGGTCCCGGACGCCGTAATCACCGGCTTTACGCCTATGGCGCGGTAAACCTCGGCCGCATCATCGCTAAAGGTCATGTCTCGCTCCCCGGTGCTCAGATGTCGCTTGCGAGCGCTCCCCTTCGGAGGCGCGGGGGAGATTATACCACTACGCTCTGGACCTGGTTGGTCTTCCCCGTGGCCCGCCCGGTCAGACGGCGCGTAGAGAATGAGGCCGCCGTTGGGGCGTCATAAGCCGTTGGGACAGGATGCGGCCCTGGCGCAGCCTGTGGGGCGGGGAGCCCTACCTGATGGAGACGAGCTCGATCTCGAAGGTCAGGACCTCGCCGGCAAGCTCGTGGTTGGCGTCGATACTCACGACGTCGGCGGTCACCTCAACGACGATAGCGGTGGCGCCCCCCTGGCTGGTGATCCGGTCTCCAGGCTTCAGTCCCGCGGGCATGTCGCTCGCGGGGACGTCTATTATCAGGTTGTCTCGGTGCTCGCCGTAGGCATTCTCCGGCTCGATACGCACGGTCACGGTGTCGCCGACGAACATGCCGCGCACGGCGGCGTCGAAGCCGGGGATGACCTGCCCGGTGCCTACGGTGAAGGAGAGGGGCGGCTTACCCTCGGAGCTGTCGAAGACCTCTCCGCTGTCCAGGGTGCCCTTGTAATGGACCGATACCGCGTCGCCGTCTCTCACCGCTGGTGTCACTTCTGTGCCCGCCGGGACGGTAGCTCCGGCGGCCGGCCTGGCGGGCGCATCGCCTACGCGCTTCAGCTCGAATATGGCGTGTATCGCCGGCCGCTCGATGTCGGGCTGATAGAAGTCGCCGTTGATGGCGTCCCCTCTGAGCCCGCCGACCCAGACCGCCTCTATCTCCGGAAAGTCGAACTCGACTCTGGTGGACTCGAAGGCTGGGGAGAGCCGGACGTTGGTCAGAGGGAAATCCGCTACTCCCTGAGAGAGCACGGTGATGGTCGCAGTCACGCCCTGAGGGTCGTCGTAGAAGACTATCTTGAGAGGGACGGGGTTGCCCTGTATGGTTAGCGTCCCCTCCCAGACTCCGGCTATCAGCTCCTCGGGGGTGGGAGTCGCCGTCGGTCCCGTCGGGGCCGATGCCGCGAGGTCCGGTGCCGCGGGCGTCTCGGTCGAGTCCGCCGACCCTCCGCCGCAGGCGACGAAAGCGACGACGGCCAGTGTGGCAGCTACCGCCAGGGCGGTTGGACGGGCCATCCGCACGATGTTCACGATCTCTTCAGGCTCCGTTAAGAGTACGCGGCCAGACGTCTATTGGAGGACGGGGAGTCCGACAAAGGTGTGCGCTCGACCGGACGCAGCCTAACATAAGGGGGCTCAGGCGCGCAGGGCCCTGAAAGTGTCAGCAAGGGCCCATTTGTCCGCATCACCCACCGCCACGTCCATCATGGCCTGGTACAAGCGGCCGGCAGGGTCCGAGAGGGAGACGCCGTTGAGTTCCAGGAACACCAGAGCGCAGGCCAGGCCGGTCCTTTTGTTGCCGTCGACGAAGGGCTGGTCCTGGGATATGTGGAAGGCGTAGGCCGCGGCCATCTCGTACGGATCGCGGTGCATCCACTCCCCGCCGAAGGACGCTTCAGGCATTGCCAGCGCGGGCTGAAGAAGCCCGATGTCGCGGATGCCGGCCCTGCCGCCATAGCGCTCTATCTGGTCGACGTGGATTCGAACCGCGTCGGCAAGGGTGAGGAAGACCGGCTGCACCGCCGTGCCTGCACTCTACCCAGCCAGCCTCTTGAGCGTCTTCCCATGCCGCGAGTTGACGACGCTGAGAGCGGCCGCCAACCGGTCTTCAGACGGCTCGTCCACCGCGGGCGTAATGATAAGACTCCTGCCGTCGGTGACGATCTCCAAGGGAGTATTCAGGTCTATGCGTAGGATCTCCAGCAGGGCCTTGTCGATTATCAGGGCGGCGCTGTTGCCATGAGGAGTCAGAGTCTTTATCACGATAGATTTCCCCTTATAGCGTGATTACATCGTATCCACATTGTATCACCAACCGTCTGGCTAAGAGCAAGACCCCCCTCATAGCTTGCAAGCGAAAAGCTCAAAGTATCGGCATCGCGGCGGCAGTGCTACCCCTCTGACACGAAGTTAGATCCCAACGCGCCATGAAGCAGGAGCTACCGCTGCTTCTTCGCTTCCTCGATCGCGTCCTTTAGAAGGGCGGGATCAAAGCCCAGACCGACTGCCCTGTTGGCGTCCTGCTGGGCCTTTGCGTCGTCGCCGAGCAACGTATGAATGAGCGCCCGGTTCGCATAGGCCTCAGCAAGGTCCGGGTTAACGCGGATGGCCTCGTCGTAGTCTTCTATAGCCCGCTGGACCTGACCCAGCTTGCCGTAGGCCAAGCCGCGGTTGTAGTAGGCCACGGCAAGCTGCGGGTTGAAGCGGATGGCCTCGTCGTAGTCTTCTATAGCCCGCTGGACCTGGCCCAGGTCGTAGTAAGCGTTGCCACGATTGATGTACGCCTGAGCTAGCTGTGGGTTGAGGCGGATGGCCTCGTCGTAGTCCTCGATGGCCCGCTGGAGCTGACCCAGGTTGCCGTAGACGACACCCCGGTTGTAGTAGGCTGTGGCGGCCTGTGGGTTGACGGAGATGGCTTCATCGTAGTCGTCAATGGCCCGTTCGAGCTCCCCCAGCTGGGTGTAGACGACGCCCCGGTTCACGTAGGCGTCGGCAAACTGGGGGTTGAGACGGATGGCCTCGCTGTAGTCCTCGATGGCCCGCTGGAATTGGCCCAGGTCGTCGTAGGCGACGCCCCGGTTGAAGTAGGCTTCGGCACGCTGAGGCTCGAGCCTGATGACCTCACCATACTCCTCGATGGACCGCTGAGGCTGGCCCAGTCTGCCGTACGCGAAACCCCGGTT
>JADFHV010000132.1 GCA_022566975.1 Chloroflexota bacterium | reverse complement strand
CGGTGAATCGACTGTTCCGTCAGGAGGCGGACGGGCGATTCACGGACGTGACCCTCGACGCGGGTCTCGGCGATCCGGGGTACGGAATGGGCGTGGCCGTGGGCGACGTCGACAACGACGGCGACCGTGACGTGTACGTGGCCAACCTTGGACCGGACAAGCTGTATGTTAATCTCGGCGACGGTACGTTCGCGGAGGTGACCGCCCAGGCGGGTGTGCAGGTCGATGGATGGTCCTCGTCGGTGGCGTTCTTGGACTACGACGGTGACGGGTTCCTGGACATCTACATCACGCGATACGTGAAGTATGAACCGGCCGTGCGCTGTACGGACATCGTCGGTCGGCCCGATTACTGCGGGCCGCTCTCATACACGGGTGTGCACGACGTGCTGCTGCACAACAACGCCGACGGCACCTTCACCGACGTCTCGGAACCGTCCGGCATCGCCCGCGGCGTTGCCCGGGGCCTGGGCGTCGTGTGCGAGGACTTCAACGACGACGGGCGGCCGGACATCTTCGTAGCCAATGACGGCGACCCCAATCATCTCTGGATCAATCAGGGTGAGGGCAGGTTTGAACCCTGCCCTCGTCCGGGGGCTCGGCGACGACAGCATCTCCCTCCACGTAGGGGCGGGCACGGCGTGCGCGACCTGGTCATCGCCCCGCCCCACCAGGTTCCTCGTCGCCCCGAACCTGTCCAGGACTCGTGGATTGGTGTGGGCTCCTCGGAATGACGACTTCGGCTACGTGTTGCGCACGCGGGAGACGGGCGGCTACTCGTAGCGTAGCGCTTCGGCGGGATAGATCCGGGAGGCCTGACGCGCGGGGAGGAAGGTCGCAAGGAGCGAGAACGCGTAGGTAACGGCCGTGATTACCGCGAGCTGCGCCCAGGGAATTATATACCTGAGGTTGTCATTGCCCTCTTGCGCACGGATATCGATGATCGCGTTATAGGACAGCACCAGACCGAGTATCACCCCGATGGCCGTACCGAACAGCGCGATGAACGACGACTCCAACAGGAAGCTGAGCTGGACCATGCGCCGCCGGTAGCCGATTGCGCGCAGCACGCCGATCTGCTGGCGGCGCTCGACCACCGCCCTGGTGCTGATGACGCCAAGGGCGGCGATACCCACGACCAGGCCCAGCGCCATGAACCCGATGAATATGTTGATGAAGCCCCTGAAGGCGGCCACCGCCTCGGCCCACAGCTCGTCCAGGACCTCGGCCTCCATACCGTGCACGATAAAAGTGGTCTCGAGGTCTTTGGCGATCTGCGCCACGTCCGCCCCCTCGGCTACCCTGAACAGGTAGCCCGTGATGGGCACGGGGAACGGGACGGCGTCATCGATGGCCGACTTGGAGACGATCATCCCAGCGTTCTCGTTGATGCTCTCGTGCTTCCTGTCCAGCACGCCGATCACGGTAAGTGGGATTATGACGCCGGTCCGAGGCTCTCGGACCTCTATCTGCACAGGGGTCATCGACTCGTCGTCGTAGTGGAGCGAGTCGAAGTCCAGAGGCCGGAAATCGTCCGTCTCTCTTTTCGACCGCAGCGCGATCCCCTCGATCACCGTGAGGGTCGGGTCCTCCTTGAGGGCCTTCCACACCCCCTCGGGAGTCGTGCCGTAGCCCTCTGCGATCAGCTTTAGCTCGTAGCGCGCGGCGTCCAGGAACTCGTCGTCCACCGCCCGGACGCGGTAGTGGCGCCACTCAGGGTCCTCTCCGTCCAGCTCACGGACTCTGACGTTAGCCCGCGTGAGGCCGCCGATGGCCTCGAAGTCCTCGATTCTGAGCTTGGGCTCTTCGGCTATGGCCTGCCGAATGTCGCCGATAGGCGCATTAGAGTTCACGCTAGCCTCGATGTCCCATTCACCGAGAACGGTGTCCAGGTCGTCGGTTATCGACGCGCTGAAACCCTCCGTGAGCACCGACATGACCACCAGGGTGAAGACGACAAGGGAGAACATCGCCAGGGTCAGGCCGGTACGAAACTTGGCGCTCATCGGATAGGCGACCGCGGTCACGATAACGGGACGAAGCTTGCCTATCCGCGCGGTCGAGACGCTGAGGGCCTTCACCAGGAGGTCCGCGTTGTACATGACCGTCCAGACCGCGGCCGCCACCATGAAGATCCCGGAGACGAACATGACGTCGAAGTCGCCCTGGAGCTCTCCGGCGACGGTCTTGAACGTACCCGGAGGGAGCGCCCAGAAGACGAGCATGCCTATACCCAACACAGTGAAGGCGATACGGTCGCGCACCTCCGTCCGCAGGGACGTCCGCGTCAGCGCCGTGCGGAGCATGAGCCCAAATCCCAGGATCATCAGCGACGCGCCGGCGCCGAAGACCGATACGCGCTCAGGTGCGATGTCGATGGCGACCAAGACACTCAGCAGCAGACCCAACAGGAACGTGAGCCATCCTCGGAGTAGATATGGCCAGGCGAAGCGGGCCAGTCCAATCAACACGTCTCCAATCCATATTGGGAAGGCGACTACCCAAAGGGCCGCGAGGGCCGCGTTGCCAAAGAAACTGCGCACTCTGACCCGCACGAGGCACCTTATCCCCCGCGCCGCAAAGATTGCCGGTCTTACGACAGCCCTGAGGACCCTACCCAGCCTGGTCGAGAACGAGGGCTCGGTGGCCGGCAGCAGCGCCTCTGGCAAGCCGCGGATTGCGACGATAATGTTCAGACGGCTGACCCGGTAGGAGGAGAAGGCGATGGTGCCAAACGTCACGGCCATACCCAGGCAATAGGCGATGACCGCGCTGCGCGGCTCGAAATGTGTCGCCAGCGAGAAATCGGAGTCGAATACCTGGATGAACCGGTTCGCGGCGTTCACGACCACGGCGCTCACTCCGAGCCCCAGCCCCACCCCAACGGCTGCGGCAACCACCGAGTACGCGGTCCCTTCAAAGACGAACATCTGCACAAGGTGACGACGCTTGGCCCCCACCGCCCTGGCCATCCCCATCTCCGGTTTCCGAGCGGCCGCAAGCATCACGAATATGAGGAAGATCAGCAGGACCCCGACCATGATGGAGAACATGCTCATGATCAGGAAAAACGACGTGGTCTCGGAGCCCGCGTCGTCCGCCTGCTCGAGGAAGTCGTGCTTGACGTCGAAGACCCGGAACTCGGCCCGCTCTTCGAACAGGTCGACCGCCTCGCGCTCAATCTCCGCTAGCTCTTCCCCCTCGAGGATGTCGAATATCTGCTCAACTACGAGGTCCTCTCCCAGGAGGCTAACAAGCCGGTCGCTAGTCTCTGGGCGGCCCAGCTCTCTGCGGAGACTGGCGATGTCGTCGCGCAGGGAGTCCGAGAAGGCACCCTCCTCCTCCTTCTCCTCGAGGGCGCCAAGAACCGCCTCGTTGTCCAACAGGGCCTGGATCTGCGCGACAACCTCCCGGTCGCTGAAGAGCACGCGCAGCGCTTCCGTGACCTCATCGCTCACCTCCACTCCGGACCGGATGCCACCCTCATTGGACACGACCACCAGGTTGATCTGGCCATCGCGGTCAAACATCCGCTGAGCGACGTCCAGGGGCAGGATCAGCGTAGAATCGCCGCCGGCAAGCCCGCCGCGCTCCACTATCCCCCTGACCGTGAAGCTCTCGGAGCCTCCGTCCAGCACGACACGGAGCTCGTCCCCGACGATGGCCTCCAGCTCTTTGGCCGCCCTCTTGTTGATGTACGCCTCGCCGTCCCTCAGGTCCTCCAGGCGGACCTCGCCCCCGCCGATCAGGGTGAACGGCTCAAAACCGGCCACAAGGGTCGGCTCGATGCCGACGACCCTCATCTGGCCTTCGCTCAGGGAGGTCCTGGAGTTGAGCGTCGGCGCCGTCTCGGCCAGCTGAGGGGCGAGACCGTCGATGGGTAGACCGGCCACCTCGAGCCGCATCCGCTCGAAGCGTTCGTAGGGTATGTACGACCTGGTACCGAAGCTGTCTTCCGCGTCGGCGCGGGCGTAGATCACGATCTCGTCTATGGCTCGCAGACCGTCCAGCGTCGCCTTGCGGATGGAGAAGCTGATGGTGTCGCCCGTGCCCAGAGCGGCGGAGGCGATGACCGTGCTGAGCATCACACCCACGACAATCAGCACCGTCTGTCCCTTACGGCGAGGTATATTGCGGAGGCCCAGCTTCACCATGATGCGGTTGCGGGCCGCCAGCACGGCCACCACCCCCATGGTCGCCAGGAAGACGGCCGCCAGGACCATCATGATGTAGGTCGTGGAGAGGCCGAACAGCTCTTCCATCGATGTCCTTTGTGCCGGTGCGGGGGTTACCCGGAGACTTCAGGGCTACTCGTAGCGCAGCGCTTCGGCTGGGTAAACCCGAGAGGCTTGCCGAGCAGGGAGGAAAGTCGCCAGCAGTGAGGCCGCGTAGGTCAAGGCCAGAATGACGCCGATCTGGATCCAGGGAATGCTAAACCGGATGGTGTCGATGCCCTCATCCTCCTTGATGTCGTTGTACGCCTGCCAGCCCAGGACGATGCCCAGGGTCGTTCCGATGAGGATGCCCAGCAGGGCGATGAAGGAGGACTCCAGCAGGAAGCTCAGCTGGATCATGCGACGGCGGTAGCCTATGGCCCGCAGGACGCCTATCTGCTGGCGCCGCTCCACCACCGCCCTGGTGCTGACCACGCCGAGAGCGGCCACGCCCACCAGCAGGCCCAGGGCCATGAAGCCGATGAAAAGACGGAAGAAGGTCTTGGCGGCGGCCGCCTCCTTCTCCAGCTCCTCTTCAAGGACCTCGGTATCCATGCCATGCTCCAGGAAGGATGCCTCCATGCTCCTGGCTACCTCTTTCGCGTCCACGCCATCGGCCACCCTGAACCGGTAGTTGGTGATGGGCACCGGGAATGGAATCGCATCATCCAGGATAGACTTGGACACAATCATCGACCCGGAGTTCTCGTGAATCCGGTCCAGCACCCCGATAACCTTGAGCTGGACCACGGCGCCGGTACGTGGCTCTCGGACCTCGATGTCTACAGCGGACATCTTCTCATCCTTGTAAAAAGGCTCCTCGAGCCACTGGCCCCCGTCCTGCGAATCGGAGCCCTCGCTGTTAGAGACCATGTTGCCACCCACCACTGCCAGGCTGGGGTCGCTCATCACGGCCTGCCACACCTCTTCAGGGGTACTCCCGTAGCCTTCGGCGATCAGCTTGAACTTGTATTGGGAAGCCTTCAGGAACTCGTCGCTGGCGGCCCGAACCAGGGGATCTCTCCAGGGGCGGGTCTCCTTCCACTCTTGGCTTTTCGCATCCACCTGCCGAACCTGCAGGCGCACCCAGGTGTAACCGCCGATGGCCTCGAAGTCGTCTATCCGCAGGTCGGGCTCCTCGTCAATGTTGCGCCGTACGTCCTCGATGGGAGTCCTTGGGTTCACGCGGGCGTCGATGTGCCATCCTCCCGTGACGGTCTCCGCATCGGCGAACTGGGTGCCGAACAATACCACACCCGCGAAGCCGCCAGCAGGGCGCTCGGCGAAATCGGCGTGCCGGCCATGCCCTCGCTCAAGAAGGTATTGGGAAGCCGTGACGCCGAAGTCCGCTGGCGCGCCCGCAGTCTGCTGGGCGCAATCGCCGGCGGGTCCGGCCAGTCCGCCGGTGGACAGCAGGCCTATCGTCAGCAGGCCTATCAGAAACATCCTGTACATCTCGCTCCTCCTGTCGCTGAGCCGCTCTTGAAGCCTTCGGTGGACCGGCGCCGGGCCGTCACTGTTGCCTCGCTCGCCCAGTCCACGCTGATATTGTCTCCCGGATGCGCTCCGCATACAATCGCCGGTTAGCGGGATTACGCGACGCCGTAGCACTAGTCCTTTGGCATTAGTCGAGGGTGATGGATTGCTCTTTGAGTTGCCACCCGCCGAGACGGAGTCTACCAGACTCCGGGGCCCGAGGGATTATCGCGAGCGGAGAGTCTGGTACATCCATAGGCCCGTTCCGATAAGGACGATGGCGCCCACGGCCGCCAGCATCGCCCCGGTCGCCGGCGCAACTGCCGTGCTGATGTCCTCCGACTCGGGCGACCGGTACCCCAGCCACAGCCACGTTGCGGAGAAGAGCGTGACGATCCCAAACACGACTGCGACTACAGGCCGGGTCCGGCCCGATATGCTTATCACCCAGAGCCTGGCGTCTCCGACTATCGCAATGAGCGTCGTCGAGATCGTGCACACGGCGATCAGCGCCAGGGGAACGCCGGGAAACGACTCCCAGCCGGTCTCGAGGATCTGCGAGAGCGACTGCT
>JADFHV010000131.1 GCA_022566975.1 Chloroflexota bacterium | reverse complement strand
ACGAGCTGGCCCGCGATATCGCCAAGAAGGAGCGCCGGCGTGTCGATCTCTCGGACGAGTCGAGAACGTACGACGAGCTGGCGAGGGCCTTCGGCAAGAACGGCATCCAGGCCTTCATAATCGAGAGCGCCATTCCCGGATTGGAGTCCGACGCCAACGAGCTGCTGGGGCGCCTCACGGAGAACCGCATGCACCTGCGCCTCCAGCTCCTGGAGGGCAGAAGGGACGGTCGCACCGGCCTTGCATCCGAGGAGCTGGACATCAAGATAGCCGACGAGGTGGGCACCCGTAGCTACGAGACCTTTAGCGGCGGGGAGGCCTTCCGCATCAACTTCGCCCTACGGATCGCGCTGTCGAAGCTGCTGGCGCGAAGGTCGGGGGCGCCGCTGCCGATACTGTTCATAGACGAGGGCTTCGGCTCCCTGGATACCGCCGGGCAGGAGCGCCTCACGCAGGCCATCCAGTCGATACAAGACGACTTTCAGAAGATCATCGTCATTACACATATCGACCAGGTCAAAGAGTCCTTCCCCGTCCGCATCGAGGTAACCAAGACGGGCTCAGGCTCGACCTTCGAGGTGGTGTAGTCGGCAAGCTAAGAGAACTCGGGTGACGCTTGGCAGCGCCCAACCCTGGACGGGCCAGTAACTCGCCTATCGCGCAGGCGTTGGGGGATGATTTTAACAACCTCCACGCGGCGGTCCGTAAGCACTACGCCGAGGCCGAAATCGATATCCGCTGCACCATGGACGTGGTCTTCGTTAAGGGCGCCATCAAGCCGCTGGCGCTTGTCTCGTACAGGCTCTTAGGCGCTCCGGTACCGCATAGCGGCAGAGATGTCGAGATCGCCGTGCGCAATCGAACCGACGGTTCAGGCGTCATGCATTGGGTCAGGAACTTCGTCAAGAACGCCAGCTTTCCCGAAGCGATCACCTTCGGGTCCCGCATGGTCTGGTCAGGGGACCGCAGGATCATCGAGTTCACCAGATACGGGGTGGGTGTGGAATCGGATATGACGGTCGACGGGAGCGGGAGTCTCGTGTATGACGTGCGGAGATACGTGGTGAGAGTGCCGTTTCTCGGACTGATCGTGAGGATTCCGACCTGGCTGTCGCCGTTTGGTGGTGGCCGGACTAAGGAGATTGGAGAGACCGAGGAGAGCTTCAGGGTCGAGTTCGAGATGGTCCACCCCCTCTTCGGACGGACTCTCGGCTACACGGGCAGGTGTTGGTTTGAATCGCCGGAGTAACCCCTGGTCTGCGAGGGCGTGATGCAGTCCACAGAGCTGCAGGTCGTGACGGGGGCGTTCGGATACACGGGCCGGTACATCGCGCAGCGTCTGCTGGACCGGGGCGCCACGGTCAAGACCCTGACCGGACATCCCGATCGCCCCAACCCCTTCGGAGACCGGGTCAGCGTGGCCCCGTTCAGCTTCGACAACCCCTCAGCGCTGACGCGTAGCCTGGAGGGCGCGGAGACACTGTTCAACACGTATTGGATTCGCTTTCCGCGCGGCGAAGTCACCTTCGAGAAGGCTGTACAAAATACCCTGACATTGCTGCGGGCGGCGGAAGACGCGGGCGTCTCAAGAATCGTCCACGTCAGCATCACCAACGCCGCCGCCGGCTCGGCGCTGCCCTACTTCAAGGGCAAGGCAGCCGTGGAGGAGGCGGTCAAGGGGGCACGAATGTCCCACGCCATCATCCGGCCTACGTTGATATTCGGGCGGGAGGACATCCTGGTCAACAACATCGCCTGGTTCCTCAGGCGGTTCCCGGTGTTCGCGATCCCCGGCTCCGGGGAGTACCGCGTCCAGCCGGTGTTCGTCGAAGACGTGGCCGGCATCGCCGTGGAGGCTGCCGGTCAAAGGGAGGATGTGACCATAGATGCAGTCGGGCCGGAGACCTTCACATTCGAGGAGATGGTCCGGCTGATTGCGGAGAAGGTCGGCGCGAGAGCGATGACCGTCCACGTAGCTCCCCGACTCGTCTTCTTGCTGTCGTGGCTGACCGGCCGCCTGGTCCGAGACGTAGTGCTGACGAGAGCCGAGATCGATGGTCTGATGGCGGAACTGCTGGTCTCCGACGGCCCGCCGACCGGAGCGACGCGGCTAAGCGAGTGGCTGGAGCAAAACGCCGATGAGGTGGGACGCAGCTACGCGTCGGAGATCCGGCGCCACTACCGGTGACCCCTAGCGCCCCCATCCCTTCGACAAGCTCAGGACAGGCCTAACCTTGGTCTGCTGGACACGGAGGAAAGTGTCTTCTCCGGTACTTCAAGAGAGAGTCATACTGGAGGGGCCACAGAGTTGGTAACGGCGAAGGTGATCCTGGTTCGCAGTATCGACGTGGAGCATAGGCGGGACCGGGAACCTACGCCTGACAATGCCTCATGGACCACTCCGGAGGAGATCGCCGCAGCCATCATGTACTTGTGCTCCGACGAGGCACGTATCGTCAACTGTTCGCGCATCCAGCTGTACGGCGCCTAACGTCCCAGCGGGTCGTGAGCCCGGTCCGGAATTTCTGGAGCTAGTTCTACCGATGCCGCAAAATGGAAATGGGCCCTGCTGCTAGGGCGTCTCACTGACGATTCCGAGGATGCGGTCCCTCAGACGAGAGTCGATTGCACCGTCCTTGGTGACCCAAAAGTCCTTGTTACCAGAGAAATGGAGGCCGAATCGGCGTCTCTCATCTGGCTTGGCAGACATCCACCCGAGGCAATAGTAAAACGGCTGGGCGTTTATCTCCGCCCATAGCTTTGCCTTCAGTGCATCTGCTTCTTCCGGAGTTCCAGTCGCCGGTGAAGCCGCAAAAGCATCGTCATACAGCACCGAGGTTTCTCGCCGACCCTGGGAAGCGTCGTGATCTTGGCCAGGAGGCGTTAGATACTCGAGCGCTAGGGCGCGATCGACAAAGGCGACTCTGTACATCCAGATATAAATCGTCTGCTGGCTCCTGTCTGGGTCAAAGATCAGGTATAGGGCATCGCTCTGCAAGTATTCCGCATCAGCCGTCTGGAACATAAAGTGGAAGATGCCGCCCACGCCCACTCGTTCCAACTCCGACTTCTCAAAGGACTGAGTGTGCGTGGTGAGCCATAGGCACAGACCAAAGGCAAAGTCCCTGGAGATTTCTTCGCTGCGAGCTTGGGCCAATTCGTTGCCAGGAGACATCGCCGCGTATTGCCCGACAACGGGGTCAAGCATGGTGGAGCCCTTCCCGATGCTGATCCAATCCCGGTCCACTACCTCACTCAGACCCTGGTGTGAATCTAACAGATACATCGTTGAGTGGCCCGAAGCTCGAGAAGCAAGCAGCACCTGGAATCCCCTGTTGCCACCAGACGGGAATTCGTAGCCCGCAACAAATCTCTCGAAGACTTGCCATTGGTCTACAGTACTCGTTGCCCAAGATGTAGCGGTCCGTGCTCCTGCGATGAATTCGCGGCTCCCCTTCGCATTGCCAGCCCTCCCGAAGATGCAGCCTGGGAAGAGGGCTCCCGTCTTGAGACCCCCGTTGTGAGAGAACTCAACCCCGTATTCGAAGGTGACTCGGGAGTCAGACAGGATTGCCCAAATCTGGTCTCGGCGGATTCCTACTACGTAGGTCATATGCACCGTTGCTCCGTCAGGAGCGATAACTGTGGGGTGCCTCGGGTGGATGACATCGTTGGAGGCTGCGGTCTAGAGGGTGATCTCCGTCAGGTCCGGGGAGACGATGAGACGTGCCTCGGTCTCGGCCTGGACGTCGGCGGCGGTCCAGCCGGGCGCGACCTCGTTCAGGGTCAGACCGCCGGACGTGACCTCCAGCACAGCGATGTCGGTGACGATGAGGCTGACGCACTCGCGGCCGGTGACTGGATAGGTACACTCCGTGACGACCTTGGAGCTGCCGTTCCTGTCGAGGTGCTCCATGGCGACTATCACGCGCCTGGCGCCGGCCACCAGGTCCATGGCCCCGCCCACGTTGCCGATGCCGCGCTGAGGCAGCATCCAGTTGGCCAGGTCGCCCCTCTCCGACACCTGGAGGGCACCGAGCACGGTGACGTCGATGTGGCCTCCGCGAATCATGGCGAAGGCGTCCGCGGAGCTGAAGAAGGACATGCCTGGATTGGGTGCCAGGAACTGGCCACCGGCGTTGATGAGGTCCACGTCCTCTTCGCCGGGCTCGGCCATAGGTCCGTAGTTCAGAACGCCGCTCTCGCTCTGGTAGATGATGTCGCGCCCCTCGGGGACGAACTGCGAGCAGAGGGTCGGAATCCCAAGGCCCAGGTTCACGACGTCGCCGTCTTGCAGCTCGTTGGCCACCCTCATGGCGATGACCTCTCTATCCAGGCGTTCCCTCTCCATCTGTTGACCTCTCTCCTGGTTCGGCATTCAGGCGGGGATGACGGCCACCCGATCGACGTAGATTGCGGGCGTAGTCACCGAGGCCGGGTCCAGGTCCCCCACCTGCACGATCTCGTCCACCTCTACGACGGTGGTACGCGCTGAGGCGGCCATGACGGCGTTGAAGTTCCTCGAAGTGCCCCTGTACACGACGTTGCCCAGTGGGTCGGCCTGGTGGGCCTTCAGGAGAGCGAAGTCCGCGGTGAGCGCGTGCTCCATCAGGTGCTCTCGACCGTCGAACACCCTCGTCTCCTTGCCCTCGGCCATGACCGTCCCGGCCCCCGTGGGGGTGTAGAAGGCGGCGATACCGGCCCCCCCTGCCCTGATTCGCTCGGCCAGGGTGCCCTGGGGCACGACCTCAAGCTCCACCTTGCCCTCGAGGTAGGCCCGCTCGAAGGACGTGGGCCGCGAGGGCGAGGGCGAGACGGGGAAGGAGGCGATGACCTTCTTCACCTGCTCGTTGTCCACCAGGATGCCGATGTCTATGGGCCGGTCTCCCGGAATGGTCCCGAAGCCGATGACGCTGGCCAGGCCGGCGGTGTTGCTGACGATGGTGAGGTCCCTGGCCCCCTGGTCCCTGAGGGCGCGAATGAGGTTCTGCGGGGTCCCTCCGGGACCGGCGAAGCCGTCGATCATGAGCGTCGCACCGTCAGGGATGTCCGCGACGGCCTCGTCGAAAGAGGGTACGACCTTGTCTATGGGCATGATGCCTCTCGTCGAGATTCGAACAGGCGGCCAGTATTATACGACCTGCGGCCGGACTGTGAACGCGCAACTATGCCAGCGACCCCCGGGGCGGGGCAAAGACGACGAGAAGCGTCAGGTCCTCGGCGATGGAGTGGAACCGGTGCTCCACGCCCGCGCCCACGAAGACTACCGTGCCCGGCGCGACCTCTCTGGCCTGCTCCCCCACCTGGATGACGGCCCGCCCACGTGCGACGTAGTAGACCTCGTCCTCTGTGTGGGGCTGTTGCGGGTCGGTGTCGCCGGCGGGTAGCTCGTATACCCCGACGCTCAGGGTGTCGCTACGCAAGAACTCGAGGAAGCGTTCCCCGGACTCTCGCCGCTCATCCGTAAGCTCGGAAAGCTCGAATGCGTCCATAGGACGGTGTCTCCTTCCTGCTATCTGTGATGCATCGACGGCCGCGTGGGCGCCGACGAGACGAGACGGCGGTGCTCGACCGCGATAGCCGCCTTGGCCTCGCGGCGCATGCCGCCTCGGCTTCCTCTGCGGAGATAGGCCAGTCTGCCGCGGGCCAGCCTCTCCTGCTCCCCTGCTCGGGGATGCCGGTACCCGAGGAGGTGGGCGAGGCGAAGGCCGACGAGCCGCCCGCTCTCCAGGGCTACGGCGCCGTTTTCGACGCCCGCCACGTCTCCACATACGAAGAGGCCAGGTAGAGGCGTCTCCATCCACCGGTCATGCACCGGGACCAGACCACCCAGCACCGGCTTGTCGCTGTGAGGACAGCCGAGCACATTCGAGAGCCGTGTGCGGGGAGACCGAGGACCAGCCAGGCAGACTGTGTCCACGTCGAACGACCTGACGTCCGCATGGAGCGACGAGTCCACCCTCCCCACCGTCACCGTGTCCACCCTGTCGCCACCGCTTGCCGCGACCACCCTGGTAGAGGTGAGAAACTCGACGCCGGCGTCGCGCAGAGGCTCGGCGTTGACCTCACGTCCCAGGACGACCGGTGACTCGTCCACAACGGCCACCACCTCCGCGCCAGCCCCGAGTAGGTCGGCGGCGATGAGCAGGCCGGCGTCGTCTGACCCGACCATAAGCGCACGCCTGCCCGGGAGCGCGCCGTGAAGGTTCACGGCGGTCTGAGCATCGCCAGAGAGCATGACACCGGGGAGA
This sequence comes from Chloroflexota bacterium, assembly GCA_022566975.1. Next base: position 17 of record JADFHV010000131.1, on the reverse strand, counting down.
GAAGAGCCGGGGAAGTC
>JADFHV010000130.1 GCA_022566975.1 Chloroflexota bacterium | reverse complement strand
CAACCTCTTCATCTCTGCGCACCCCTGAAGACGCTTGGACTCCTCACGAAGCTTATTCCGAGCAAAGCCGAAGGGTTCAGAATGACACGACTCCCATCATCTGTGACCGGGCTCCTAGTGTTCTGTCACACGTACTACACAGACTTCGAGGCGTCCTCAGACCCCCTCTCTAACTCTCCCCCGCGGAGCCGGGGGAGAGGAGAATTCCTCTTCCCCCTTGAGGGGGAAGATTGAGATGGGGGGGAAGCCCTACGTATCACAGCAGCGTTGACAGAGCACTAGCCGTGCACCGCCGCCCGGGCAATGCTGGCCGCCTGGTCCACGATGTCCAGCCCTACCAGCTCGCTCCACGCCGCCAGCAATTGACGCGTAACCGGACCGGGCACCTCGTCCCCTATCTGGCGGTTATCGACCCGCCCGACCGGCAACAGGCAGTACGGCGTGCTGCACAGGAAGGCCTCGTCGGCCGTGTACACGTCGTAGGGCTGCAGCGCCTCTACCGATGTCGGTATCCCCAGCTGCCCGGCCAGCTCCAGGAGCGTCATCTGCGACACGCCCTGGAGAGTTGCGCCGTCGTCCGGCGTCTTCAGGACGCCGTCCGTGACGATGCAGAAGTTCGCCCCTGTGCTCTCGCTGACGTTTCCGTCGGTGTCCAGCAGGACCGGAAAGGCCTCCGGATCGACGTCGGTCGCCTCCAGCTCCGCAAGGACGAAGTTGAGCCGGTTGTAGTGCTTGATCTTGGGGTCCACCTGCATGGACGAGTAGGCGCGGGTCCTGGGAATGACGACGTGGGCCCCATCGTTGAACAGCGGCGCATACCGTGGGAAGTCGATCGGGTCTATCCAGATGGCCACATTGGGCTTCGGCGGCTGCGTTACGGGCCCTCTGTCGCCCCGTGTGACGATCTGGGTGATCATGTAATCGTCGCCCGGCTGGCGGAGTGACTCGTTCCGCTGGACCAGGTCCTCGGTAAGCTCCTCCATCCGTTCTATGCTGATGCCCGGATCGATGCGGATGTACTTGAGGGACCGGTAGAGCCTGTCAAGGTGCTCTCGCAGCCGAAAGATCTTGCCGTTGAACGTCCTGGACGTGTCGAAGACCACATCACCCATACGGAACCCGCGGTCCATCATGCTTATCTTCGCCTCGCTCCGAGGCACGTGCTCGCCATTCAGCCAGATCAGATACTCCATTGTGTGTTCCTTTCGTCAAGATGGCATAATGCGCCTGTAGGCCCGCATGGTAGCGATGGCTATCCCCGGTGTCAATCACGGCCTCCAGACCTCCGCTCCGGCCGGCCTCGCGGCAGGTATTGGACCTGTATCGTTTCGCCGGGTCGCGCATCGAACACACTGATGAGACCCTGAGGGGGAGGGCAGACTTGGGCTTTCGCAGGCCTACCCTGTTAGTAATAGGGGTAGTCGCACTTCTGGCAGTCGCATGCGGCGGGGATAAGGGCTCGTCGGCAACGGACGGCGTCAATATCGCGGCCGATACACCGGAAACGGCGCAAGCGGGGCAGGCCACGGCGGTGCCCCCCGTTTCACCCGCTCCAACCCCCACACCCAGCCCTCTGGAGGCGCTCGCGCTCCCGCGCACGTCTACCGTGGACGACAGCGTGCTCCCTGACTATATAGCTGTGAACTGGCCGAATACGGACTTCTCCAAGCACTCGGTGTCCTACAGGGAGATTGTCCCGGGCGCCGAGCCCAGGGTCGGCATTCCGGCCATAGACGAACCCAGCTTCCACGCCGTCTCGGAGGCGCCTGGCTACATAGCCGACGACGAGCCCGTCTTCGGCGTGGAGATAGACGGAGACGCCAGGGCCTATCCCCTGGCCATACTGATCTTTCACGAGATAGTCAACGATACCGTCGGTGGGGTCCCAGTAGTAGTGAGCTACTGCCCGCTCTGCAACAGCGCTATCCTCTTCCGCAGAGAGGTGGCCGGCAGGCTGCTGGACTTCGGGGTGAGCGGAAACCTGAGGCTAAGCGACCTCCTGATGTATGATCGCCAGACGGAGTCGTGGTGGCAGCAGATAACGGGTGAGGCTGTCGTCGGGGAGCTTACGGGTACCAAGCTGGACTTCATACCGTCCTCTGTCGTCTCATGGCGAGAGTTCCGGGAGAACTACCCCGACGGACAGCTACTTTCGCGCGACACGGGGTACGATTTTCCATACGGGGCGGGAACCTACACCGGTTACGACTCCCCGGGGTCCTGGCCCAGGTTGCTCAAGAGCCTGCCGGACCTACGGTTGCCCAGCATGGAGAGGGTCGTTGCCCTGACGGTTGGCGGCCAGGACGTCGCCTATCCCCTCAGCTACATCGCCAAGAAGAACGTGCTCAACGACTCCATCAACGGCTTCGACTTCGTGATATTTCACGCTGGAGAGAGGCTCTCAGCCTTCCCGGCCGGTGACGGCACCGACAGGCGCGTCATCGGCTCCACCGGAGTGTTCGAGTCAACGCTCGACGGCACGAAGCTGAGCTTCACCGTTAAGGAGGGGCTGATCACCGATAACGAGACCGGGTCCACATGGAACATCCTTGGAAAGGCGGTCCAGGGGCCTCTGGCCGGAAGCAGGCTAACGCCGCTCGTCCACGGCAACCACTTCTGGTTCGCGTGGGCGGCCTTCAAGCCGGATACGCTCATCAAAGGCGAAGTGGACAACTGGCCACCGGTGTTCGACAGCCCCTAGCCCGTAGTCTAGCCGCCTCCGCCCAGCCTTATCGGACGGGTCTCTAAGACCTCGTAGTCGTCGTCTCCCTCGGTGATCTCGATCCTGGTATCCAGAGGCACGTCGTCGAACGCCTGGCGTATCCCGGACGTCGGCCAGAACACCTCCAGGGACAGGATGCGCTCGGCCTGGCCGAGGCCCATCTCCTGCTCCAGGCTCGACGCCCCGAAGCTTCCGCCGCTGTTCACCCAGGAGTAGACGGCGCGACGCGAGCCGTCGCGCATGGCCAGCTCCACCTTGATACGGGCTCCGATAGCGGCCCGGTTCGACTCCACGCCGATGAGCTTCGCCGAGAGCCAGCGGTTGCCGTGGCCGGGATTCCGGTAGAGCGCGTTCTCGAAGCCGTCTCCGGGGTAGAAGCCGCCTATCTGCGCGAAGATGTCCTGGTCTCCGTCCCTATCGAGGTCCCCGAACGCGATCCCGTGGCCCTTGTGCAGGTGGCCCAGGCCCGCCGAGAAGGTAACGTCCGTGAAAGACAGGCCGTCGTTGTTCCGGTAGGCGATGTTGGGCGCCAGAGCGTCATAACGGGGGTAGCCCGTGCCAAGATAGAAGTCCAGGAAACCATCGTTGTCCAGGTCGCCGAAGTTGGCCGCCATCACTAGATGGACTCGGTAGAGGCCGGTCTCGCGCGTCACGTCGATGAATCCACCGGCGCCGTCGTTCTTGTAGAGCCGCATTCGTGCCCCGTCGTTGGGCAGCCCCAGATAGTCTGCCGCAACATCCTCGATCCTGTAGCCGTACCCCGCCACAAAGAGGTCCAGCCAGCCGTCGTTGTTGTAGTCCCAGAACCAGGTGGCGAAGCTCGGAACCGGCTCCGTGACCCCCAGCTCAGATGCAACGTCGGTGAAAGTCCCGTCGCCGTTGTTGTGGTAGAGGCGGTTGTCCGCCTCGAAATTCGAGACGTACAGGTCCGGGTAGCCGTCGTTGTCGTAGTCGCCCCACACGCTCCCCTTGCAGTAGCGCTCGTTTTTCACCCCGGCGGCCCTGGCTACATCGGTGAAGGTGCCGTCTCCGTTGTTCTCAAATAGCTGGCTAGGAAACTTGAAGACATCCTCTATGATGTCGGATTCGGGCTGCGACTCGCTGCACGAGAAGAGGTCGAGGTCTCCGTCGTTGTCGTAGTCGGCCCATCCGGCGGTCTGGCTGGGGTAGGCCGGGTGCGCCAGTTTAGCCTCCCGGGTGACGTCGGCGAAGGTGCCGTCCCCGTTATTGCGGAGAAGGGAAACGCGCATTCCACCGCGGCTGCGCAGCCAGCCTCCCCGCATCACGAGGATGTCCAACCACCCGTCGTTGTTGTAGTCTGTCTGGACGATGTTCAGGCCACCAAGCTGATCAGAGAGGCCCGCCCTCGCGGTGTAGTCGGAAAACGTCCCATCGCCGTCGTTGTGGTAGTAGATGATCGGTCCGCCGGGGTCCCACGTCGAGGTAACGATGTCCAGCCACCCGTCGTTGTCGAAGTCATCGATGATGCTTCCGCCTGCCAGGTTCAAGGCGCTCAGGCCAACCTCGGTGGCGACCTCCTCGAACTGGCCGATGTCGTAGTCGGTGGCGAGGAGCTCCCTCGGTATGAGGAACTGTACCGGCACTCCCGCGGGATATGTCCCCAGGGTCATGTGAGCAACGTTAAGCAGCCACCTGTATTTCAGGTCGTCCGGGTATAGCTCCAGCAGTCGGACAAAGTATTCGATTGCGTTGGTCGACCCATTCCTGTTCTCATAGCCTTGGGCGTTGCCCAGGGGCAGGGTGCAGACCAGCCTGGCGCTGGGATTGATCCGGTTGCTCAGCTCGCCTTGCTTCAGACTCGTGACTGCGAGTCCTTCCAGTATCTCCCGCAGGTGCTTGCCGTCCGGGTCGTCGCGCTCCTCGGACTCCAGCGCCTCGGTCAGAAGGCGTATGGCTTCGTCGGCCTCGCCGAATCGCAGGTAGTCGAAAGCCAGGGGGATTCGCAGGTTCACGTAGCCGCTATGGCTCGCGAACAGTGGGGTCTCCATCAGCCTCAAGAGCTGTTTTCGCTGTTTGGTCCCGAAGTACGGGTCGCTGCTGGCGCTGATCGTCCTGCAATAGCCTGCCAGGTCCTTGGTGTCACCGCCTGCGGTGTCGAAGACTCGCGCCACGGGCTCCGGTGTATCATCCGGGGCGGTATCGACGACGTACAAGAAGACAAGGCCGGCGCCCACCCCCAGGGCGGCGATGGCGCCCAGGGAGAAAAGTGTCGCCCGCCTCCAGGCCAGTAGGCGTCTGCTGACGGATGGGGTCTGCTCTTCGGAACGGTCCATGTCGGATATGCCGGTGTCGTCGGTGTCCATCTCATGAAGGCGCGGCCGCTCGTAGGGCCACTCCTACCTGCTTCCAGGAGTGCGATGCTAGCAGGGGCCTATACGGCCGTCAATAGCTGTCTCAAGGGTGCCAAAGGGTTGGATGAACCGTCACAACGATGGTATCCTAGACGCTCGGCAGATTGCTGTTTATACGGGTGCGGCCGTTGACCGGATTTCGCTCCGAGACAGTCGGCAGCGCCAGACGACCTACGAGCTCTACGTCCACCGCTCCCCCAGCGACTCACGTCTCTCTCACCCTATGATAAGCTGGCTGGTCCCATTGAACACGGCCATCAGGAAGAATCGAGCAGCCGGACTGGTCCTGCTCGCCGCCGCGGCGGGCGGGCCCATCACCTTCTGGGGTCTCGCCGGGGTCTTGCCAAGGAGGGCGTCGGCGACTCTCGTTGCAGCCACCTGGGGCCTTGCGATCGTTGGAGGCTTCGTCATATTGGGTTGCGACCCGCCGATGGATGCTGACGAGGGTCTGAGGTCACCCGTGACGGTCCCTAGACCGGCGGACATGGAGCCGGTAACCCCGTTCACCGACGTCGCCGCCGTCGCACTGAAGGAAGGCTTCCACGTCTGGAACGACCGTCCTGGAGTCGCCATATTCGACTACGACCGTGACGGCGACCTCGACTTCTATATTACGGCGGAAGGTGGCCACGCCAACCGCCTGTACCGCAACGGAGGCAATGGTATCTTCGAGGATGTCGCCTTCGATGCAGGGGTTACGGCCATCGGCAGCCACAGCACGGGAGCCGTGGCCTGCGACTTCGACAACGATGGGTACCAGGACCTCTACGTCGGTGCGTGGGGCGACCCCAAGGACCGGCTGGACTTTCGCTCCCCCAGCGACGGCCAGGGGAACAGGGACGTACTGTTTCTCAACAACGGGGACGGGACTTTCACCGACATCACCGACTCCGCCTTCGGGGACTCCGTCAACGTGAGGTCGGCGACCAGCATCGCCTGCGGCGACGTGAACCGCGATGGCTGGTTGGACATATACGTGGGCAACCTGGCCGCTCAAGACTTCAGGACCCTCGCCTCGCCCAACCACCCCGGCCACTACAACGTCCTCTACATCAACAACGGCGACCTCACCTTCGCCGAGGTGGCCGAGACCGCCGGAGTTCGCGGGCCACAGGCCGTCATGCGGGACCCGGAGGGCAGGCCCATCGTCTTCGAGGACCCGATCACCGGGGACAAGTACGAGGGGTATGACCCGACCGAACGTGACGCACTCGGAA
>JADFHV010000129.1 GCA_022566975.1 Chloroflexota bacterium | reverse complement strand
CTTTGAGAGAGAGGCCGCCCGACTATCTCTCGGGGCTGGACGGCGGCGTCAAGGGCCTGCGCATGGCCTGGAGCCCCGACCTGGGCTACGCCGTCGTCGACCCTGAGGTGCAAGAGATAACGGCCAGGGCCGCGGGCGTCTTCGAGGAGCTCGGCGCTAGCGTAGAAGAGACTGATCTGGCTTTGGGCGACCCATTCAACAGAGTCGCCGGGGCTGCCTCGGCAATCTACTACGCATCTTACGGGCACTTTCTGGAGGAGCGCCCCGAAGATCTAACTGACTACGTCAGGGAGAGACTGGAGAAGGGAAAGGCAGTGACCGGGGCTGAGTATGCGCGAGCCCAGCGGGACGTGGAGGTCCTCAAGTTTCAGATGACGGTCTTTATGGAACGCTATGACCTGCTGCTGACCCCGACGATGGCTGTCCCGGCCTTTGAGATAGGAAATCGCCCGGCGGAGATCGCCGGGCGCCAGGTCGATCGTAACTGGGCTTTCAACCCCTTCAACGTGGTGTTTAACCTGACCGGTCAGCCGGCGGCCAGCGTTCCCTGCGGCCTTACATCCGACGGACTGCCAGTTGGGCTCCAGCTGGTGGGAAGAATGAGGGACGAGACGACGGTCCTGCGCGCCTCGGCCGCCTTCGAGGCCGCGCGGCCATGGTCCGACAGACACGCGCCGTTGTTTTGACGCGGATCACCCGCCGCGAATGGCCTGGATCAGCGAATATAGGAACAGAGGGATGACGATCATCCACAAGACTCTGCGAGGCGTTAGTTTCATTCTAGAGCCGTTCCGAGGTTAGAGCGGATTCTACCACGGCTGAGCTATGGGGGTGTTGAGAGATGAGCTACAGGCTGGTCGCCCTCGATATCGATGGGACGATCAGGAGCCCCGAATACCCGCTGTCTGACCGCACGCGGAAGACGCTGTCCCTGGTAATGGACGCCGGTGCGTATGTGACTATTGCCACCGGGAGGATGTTCAGGTCCGCCGTCGAAGCCACCAAGGACCTGGACCTACGGTCGCCCATCGCCTCCTTCCAGGGGGCGCACGTAGCGGACCCTGCCACCGGTGAGGTGTTATGGCACCGGCCCCTGGAGCCGTCCATGGCGAGAGAGGCCCTGGATGCCGTGGCGCCCTGGGGACTGGATGTCATGGCATATCACTCCGACCAGGTGTACATCCGCGAGATGACGCCCGGCCTGAAGGCGTATGGGGAGCGCAACAGAGTCATTGTCAACGCCGTTGGCGACCTCTCGGCGCTTGCAGAGAAGGGGCTGACCAGGCTGGTGGTGGAGGGCGGCGAGGATGAGATCGAGCGGCTCGAGAGGTCCCTGAAGGAGAGGTTCGATTCCACCCTGTACGTGACGAGATCGCTGCCTCGCTTCTGCGAGATCCTCCACCCCGAGGGGGGGAAGGACAAGGCACTTGGGTGGCTCTGCGACTATCTGGGAGTGGGCCAGGAGGATACCATCGCCTTCGGCAATGGCTACAACGATGTCCAGATGCTCCAGTGGGCGGCGCTGGGTGTCGCCGTAGCCGGTGCGGTACCGCAGGTGATCGAAGTCGCAGACAGGACCGCTCCACCCATCGAGGAGGATGGCGTGGCCCACGTGCTGGAGCAGCTGCTAGACCAAGGGCTCATCGGCTGACGCCCGCTCGTCTACGGCCCGCTTCGGACTTCACCAGAGGATTCTTTTCGGGGCGGTAGGGGTGGTTCGCGAACCGCCCCGACGACGGCTATCGGCACCGGAAGCGCTCATGAGTCAATCCGAACAACCGCCGACGATTGTCGTGCTTGGCGGCATCAACATGGACCTGATAGGCGTCACGCCCCGGCTCCCCCTACCGGGCGAGACGGTCATCGGCGACCGCTTCTATACCGCACCCGGTGGCAAGGGCGCTAACCAGGCAGTGGCCGCCGCCCGGCTGGGTGCCAGGGTGAGAATGGTCGGAAGGGTAGGCAAGGACTCCTTCGGCCCGACACTGCTGAACGACCTCCGGGCCTATGGCGTCGACACCGAGGGAGTCGCCGAAGACCCGGACAACCCCTCCGGTGTGGCTATCATCTTGCTGGACTCGCGGCGTCAGAACCATATCGTCGCCGCGTACGGCGCCAACGCGGCATGCGACGGCGCTCAGCTGGATGCCGTGAAACGGGCGCTCCAGGGCGCCGATGCCCTGCTCCTGCAGCTGGAGGTCCCCTTCGAGATCTCCCTGCTGGCGGCCCAATACGCCAGGTCGATGGGTGTCACGGTGGTCTGGGACCCCGCTCCGGCGCGAGACCTTCCCGACGAGGTATATGACTCGGTCGACCTTCTGACGCCCAACCAGGTGGAGGCGATGTCGCTGACGGGTGTGGAGGTCACGGACGTAGGCTCGGCGGGGGCCGCTGCTGACCTGTTGCTGGGGCGGGGTGTGCCGGCGGTCGTTGTAAAGCTCGGAGAGGATGGGGCCTACTACGCCTCCGTCGACGGGCGTGGCCACGTCCCGGCCTACGGCGTGGAGGCGGTGGACACGGTGGCGGCCGGAGATGCCTTCGGCGCTGCGCTGGCCGTAGCGCTGTCTGAGGGGAGGGGCCTGCGTGATGCGGTGCGGGTCGGCGCCGCCGCAGGCGCTCTAGCGGTCACCAGGCCCGGCGCCCAGGAGGCGATGCCCCCGCGCGGGGAGGTCGAGGAGCTGGTCTCACGGTCGTGACTCGGGCGCGTCGGCCTGGCGCAGGTACTCCTCCACAGACTCCTCGGGCACCGGCGCGGGCAGGTGAGATTCTGTTTCAACGGTGTCCTGGGGCTCCGGAGCGTCGAGGCGTGCGATGGGAATGGCGGGCAGTGTGGTTATGTGCACTCCACCGGAGACTCCCAGCTCCAGTGAGAAGCGGGCGGCGGCGGCGTTGTCAGGCGCGTCGAGAATGCCTACGAAGTCATAGTCCCCGAGCACGCCATACAGGCCGATCATCTGGGTCTCCGGAGTCCTGATGGAGCTCCCCGCACTCAGGATCGTCTCGGAGTCGCGCAGCGTCTTCTCACGTCCCTCCGGCGTCAGGGTCATTAAGAGGATATACCTGGCCATGATAGGCTCCCGTTCTTGACTTGGTATGGTCTGACTCTACGTCGCCATCGGCGCGATGGCAAGCAGCGTCCGAGGCCCGAGGGCGGTCACTCCACGTCCGGTGCCAGGGCGTGCACTCCATCTCGGTCCATCAATCTCAGTAGCTCCCGGTTCATGCGCTTGACGACGCCGGGGCCGCGATATATGAGTCCGGTCAGCAGCTGGACGGTGGTGGCGCCCGCCTGGAGCGCCTCCCAGGCGTCCTCGCCGGTGAAGATTCCCCCGCATGCATTGACGGCGACCCGGTCGCCGACTTCGGCCTTGACGTCGCGGACCATCCTGAGCATGTCCTGGAAGAGCGGCTTGCCGCTGAGCCCGCCCGCTCCCACGGCCAGACGGGAGTCCCGAACCGGACGTGTGTTGGAGACCGTCAGCGCGTCGACACCCTCATCCACGCACGCCCTGACCAGGCCCAGGACCCTGTCACGTGACTCCGCCCCAGATGACCGGGCCTCGTCCCGGTCGCCGTAGGAGGGCAGCTTGCCGTAGGAGGGCAGCTTCAGGAAGAGAGGCTTTTGCCTCTCCTCGTTGACGCGACCCAGGAGGGCCCTCAGTACGCCAGCCTCCTGGAAGACCCTGAGCCCGGCGGTGTTGGGCGAGCTGATATTGAGCTCGACGGCGTCGGCATGCGGCTCCAGCCGACGGTGACATCGGACGATCTCCTCGAGTGTGATGCCCGATATGCTGACTACCGTGGGCGTCTCACCGGAGCCCCGAGTGTTTTGGAGCCTCCGCTCCGCGAAGTCGAGCCCCTTGCTGGGGAAGCCAAGGGCGTTTATCAGCCCCTGCTGCCTTACGTCGCGGAGCACGCGGGGCCGGGGGTTTCCCGCACTTGGCGATTCAGTGACGGTGCCTCCGGTGACGTAGCCGAACCCCAGCGCGGCCATGGAGGGCAGGAACTCGCAGTCCTTGTCGTAGCCGGCCGCGAGCCCGACAGGATTCTGAAGTGTGAGTCCGGCGAGGCGTGTCCTGAGCCGGGGGTCACGGAGGCGCAATACAGGAGCTATGCCACGCCACAGACTACCCCGCTTCAGGATGGAGTCGGCGAGCGCCTGGGCCGTCTCCGGGGGTAGCCTGAATAGCAGGGGCCTGATCAGGAGCCTGTATCCGTCAGTGTCAAGGCTTAACAAATCATGGGCCTCAGCTGGGTGGTCCCCGGGTATCTTAACCCACATTTTCCAAATCAGCGGCGTTCCCCGTCGGTGTGGAAAGCTCTGATTCTGCTTATGCCATATCTGTGGGATTCGTGAAGATAACGCAAATACGCCGAAGTGGATGCTCGTGGCTACGGTTCTCGTCAGAATTGACGGGGGGGAGGGGGAGGTATAAGCTTCTGCCGCCCATAAGAGACGCAGCTATGAGGGGGTGCAGCTAATGAAGGTCTGGATCCCGCTTCCCGTCCCTGTTGTATTCACAGTTCTAGTAGTGGCCTGCGGCGGTGGTGAGCCGACGACTGCACCACCATCCGCGACAGCTCCACCTGAGGCTACGCCCCCTCCAGTGGGAGCGGCTGTGGCAACGCAGACGCCAGCGCCAAGCGAGGGAGTTGTCGCACTGGCGACACCTGCGCCTGCTGCCAGACCTGGCGCGCCAACATCGACACCGGCTCCGGAGGCTCCGACGCCCATTGCTGAGCAGAAATTGCCAGCCGCCCCAGCGCCAGTAGCAGCACCGTTGCAGCTAGCAGGAGAGGCCGGGGGCCTGCGCATAGAGCTGGAGTCTGCTGGTCCAGGTGTTCGTGGCACAGAGGTATTCAGCTCTCCCCAATTTGACGCTCCCGCGCCCTCGACTGACACATGCATATGTGACACATGGGACTGGCATGTTAGTTACAGCCGTCCATATGTAGTGATTACCGTGCAAAACGTCACGGAAGCGCAGCGCTCCCTATCCAGCTACCAGTTTCTACTGCTTGCAGACGACGCAGGAGACTCCGTAGGAGTTCAAACCGCCTCGATGCTTGCGCCATCAGGGGAACCAGTGAAAAATATCGAGACCTACGAAGAGAGTTTGTTCGCCGGGGAAATTCGCAGATACAAACTAACCTTCGCGGGCGGCTTCAAGCTTAGTCCTGAAGACGAGCACCCACGGCTGAGGGACGTGCGATTCCAGGTTCTCTGGGTCGGCCGGCCGAAGCCGATGTTGGACGTGAGGCTCGCTGGATTTTTCCCGCCCGACACCTGGGATCTTCCTTCGAAGTTTTCGTCAGAATTCATCATAGCCGTGTATGGGACCGGCCAAAGAGGCTTCAGTGGCGACGGAGGGCCAGCCACCAGCGCTCAGCTCTGGTCCGTAACACAATTGGCCCTAGACGATTCAGGCAACCTGTTCATCACCGACCGCGGCAACCACAATATCCGCAGGGTGGATGCCACTACGGGAATCATTACCACCGTTGCTGGGACCGGTGAGAGAGGCTTCAGCGGCGATGGAGGGCCAGCCACCAGCGCCCAGCTTCATGATCCGACAGGACTGGCAATAGATGGTGCCGGAAACCTGTATATCGTTGATTCAGATAACTACCGGATCCGTCGCGTGGATGCCACTACGGGAATCATTACCACCGTTGCTGGGACCGGCGAGAGAGGCGCCATCGGCGATGGAGGGCCAGCCATAAACGCCCAGTTCATTAACCCGTGGCATGTCGCTGTGGATAGCGCAGGCATCCTGTTTGTCAGCGACCTCCGTGGATCTGCGTTTTCCTTCCGCAGAGTGGACGCCAGCACCGGCATCATCGATAGAACAAGCCTCAATGTAGGCATCCGCACTCAGCTCGAGGGCGGGGCTGTAGACAAGCGGGGCAACATATTTTACCTCAGCGACTACTACCAAATCCTTAGGGTCGACGCTCAAACCCAGGCTACTACACCCGTGTCTCCCTGGCCCAAATACGACGTAAACATGGCCGCGGATGACTCCGGTAATTTGTTCATCAGCTCAGGTTCTCAGGTGTTCAAGGTTAGAGTCCCCGCGCCAGCCGGTCCGCAAGAAGCTCCCGCACCTGCACCAACTCTAGCGCCTGCGGCGCGGCTTGAGATGAAGCTGCCCCTCCGTGGCGGCAAATCTTGGCTCCTCACCGTGGAAGCTGGAGGGAGAGTCACATCCCTGCTTGGGGGAGGCGTCGATGAGTTCCATACCGACGCCCGCAACGGTTTCTACGCTTTAGACTTCGACGACCTTACCCGGGAAGATGGGCCGCTGACAAATGTTCTC